>NZ_JAKRFY010000017.1:0-146278 GCF_022347805.1 Pseudoalteromonas sp. Of7M-16
TTTTGTTGGAGCGGCACACGAGGTTCGAACTCGTGACCTCGACCTTGGCAAGGTCGCGCTCTACCAGCTGAGCTAGTGCCGCTTCATAGTTTGCTCTAAGTTGTCCGCTGGAGCGCGACAGGTCGCGTCTAACGTTTCAGCAGCTGAGCTAGTGCCGCATCATATTTGCTTATTATTTAATAAGACTTTTTTGTTGGAGCGGCACACGAGGTTCGAACTCGTGACCTCGACCTTGGCAAGGTCGCGCTCTACCAGCTGAGCTAGTGCCGCATCACAGTTTGCTCTAAATTGTCCGCTGGAGCGCGACGAGTCGCGTCTAACGTTTTAGCAGCTGAGCTAGTGCCGCTTCATAGTTTGCTCAGATATTTTGAACAAAACCCGCTTAATCAACTCGCTCTTAGCCTTAAGAGCTTGTCGTTTCAAGCGGGGCAGGATTCTACAAGATACAAAATGCTTTGCAAGCTTTTTTTATAAATTGAAGAATTTTTCTTGATAAACCTTCAACTCCATAATGGAGTCTTTGATATCGTCTAGCGCTAAATGCGAGCTTTTCTTTTTGATATCATTTAAAAGTTCTGGTCGCCAACGCCTTGCAAGCTCTTTAATCGTGCTCACGTCAAGGTTGCGATAATGGAAGTATGCTTCAAGTTCTGGCATATACTTGTGAAGGAAACGACGGTCCTGCCCGATGGAGTTACCACACATAGGTGATTTGCCCGGCGGTACCCACTGCTTCAAGAAGTCGAGAGTTTGTGCTATCGCGTCTGCTTCGCTAAAAGTACTCGCTTTACAGCGGGCTGTTAACCCTGAGCGGCCATGTTGATTGGTACACCACTCATCCATATTATCAAGCAACTCATCACTTTGATGAATCGCGATCACTGGACCTTCAGCAAGCACATTTAAATCGCAATCTGTTATCACAGTTGCAATTTCGAGAATTTTATCTGTTTTAGGTTCTAGCCCTGTCATCTCTAGGTCGAGCCAGACCAAGTTTGATTCATGAAAAGACATACATTACCTTAACGGTACTTTCCTTTAGATCCAATGCAATTAGATATATCATATTAGCTTCATCACTCGACCAAAAGCTTTTTTTTACAAAGCGGGGCATTTTTATTGAGTTATAGCCTATGAATGGCTTATACACCAATCATTCGCAATAATTCGTCTCGTGAGTTTATAGATATGGCAAAACGTAAAAAACTCAGTCAAGGCCAATCCAGACGGATAAAGGCCAACCAACAAAAACGTTTGGCTAAGGCCAAACACAGTGAAACTGCTGAATTACAGTGGCAATCAGACAACCTCGGACCAACCGAGACAGCTATTGTTGTAAGCCGCTTTGGCCAACATGCGGATGTTGAAGTCGAAGGAGGCGATGTCCTGCGTTGCAACATTCGTCGCACCGTCGGTAGCCTTGTATGCGGTGACAATGTTATTTTCCGCCGGGCAAAAGTAAGCGAGGGAGATTTAGCTGGCGTTATTGAAGCTGTTGAAGAAAGACGGTCTCAACTCACCCGTCCAGACTTCTACGATGGCGTGAAGGTGGTCGCAGCCAATATTGACCAAATATTAATGGTGTCAGCGGTTGTACCCGAATTTACACCTCAAATTATTGATAGGTACCTAGTTGCATGTGAAGACATGGGTATTGAGCCCATATTGCTGCTCAATAAAATTGATCTACTTGATCAAGAAGGCCTCGAGTATGTCGATGAGGTGCTTGATATCTATCGTGATTTGGGCTATCGCGTGCTACTTGTTAGTAACAAATCAGGTGAAGGTATTGATGAGCTGAAAGATTTATTAAAAGACAAAAATAATATTTTTGTCGGACAATCAGGCGTCGGTAAATCCACCTTGGTCAATACCGTTTTACCCGACGCCGATATACTCACGCAGGAAGTCTCCGAAAATAGCGGCCTTGGGCAGCATACTACGACTGTTTCAAAACTCCACCATCTGCCTACTGGCGGCAATCTCATTGACAGTCCAGGGATCAGAGAGTTTGGCTTATGGCACTTAGAAGTAGAGCGCGTCACTTGGTGCTTTAAGGAATTTAGAGAATTTATCGGCGGATGTCGCTTTAGAGATTGCAAGCACTTAAATGATCCAGGCTGCTTAATCACCGAAGCCGTTGAGCAAGGCGCAATCAGTGAACTGCGTTTTGACAGCTACCACCGTATCTTAGAATCAATGGCTGATGGCCGTGCAGGTGCACGTGCACCCAGAGTTTGATATTATCCATCATCGGATTTAGATAAGTTAAATTAAATAATGCCAATGGCAGCGGATACGCTCTTGGCAAGATACTTCAGGAAAATAATGTGAACTTGGATAAAATAAAAATTGCAATGCAATATGCGCTGCCTAAACACGCGGTGTCACGTTTAGTGGGGAAACTTGCCGCAGCCCAAGCCGGCGCGCTTACAACTCAATTGATCAAGCTGTTTATCAAACAGTATAAGATTGATATGAGTGAGGCATTGTACGAAGATCCTGCGCATTATAAGACCTTCAATGAGTTTTTTACTCGTCCGCTTAAACCTGGTATTCGCCCGTTAGCGACTGAAGAGCATATCATCGCGCACCCTGTGGATGGGGCGATTAGCCAGTTAGGAGATGTAGTTGATGGTCAAATTATCCAAGCAAAGGGCCATGATTATAGCCTGCAAACACTGCTAGGGGGTAATGAACAAGACGTCGCCCCATTCCTTGGTGGTAAATTCGCGACTATCTATTTGGCGCCTAAAGACTACCACCGCATTCATATGCCAGTAGATGGTGTACTTAAAAAAATGATTTACGTGCCCGGAGACCTTTTCTCCGTAAATCCATTAACAGCACAAAATGTTCCAAACCTTTTTGCTAGAAACGAACGAGTCGTAGCTATTTTTGATACTGAGATTGGCCCTCTGTCTATGGTTCTTGTTGGTGCGACCATCGTAGCGAGCATCGAAACAATCTGGGCTGGTACAGTAACTCCACCAGCTGGCAAAGATGTATTTAGTTGGGATTACCCTACGGATGGGCCGCAAGCAATTAAATTGAAAAAAGGTGATGAAATGGGCCGTTTTAAGCTCGGTTCGACCGTCATTCTATCGTGGGGTCCAGAAACCGCTGAATTCCTCGCGGATCAACAGCCTGAAACGGTGACAAGAATGGGCACGCCATTTGCGACTATCAATCAATAACAAACGTAAAAGGCCCACTCTGGGCCTTTTCATGTATCTTAGCCAGCACTTTGCGTAAATTGATTTAATTACACACTTTACATGCAGGGTCTTTCGCTAAAGCAAACCGCCTTTGCATAAGCGTTAATGCATCAATGCTCACAAAAAAGCTCTCCCCTTTTTGCAAACCTAATATCGCGTTACACACAGCTTGTGCTTGCATTGAACCAACCATACCCAACAACGGGCTCATCACCCCTGCATTTTGACAGTTGAGACCTTCACGACTCTGCTCTGTTTCAGGAAATAAACATGCGTAACATGCACTCTGTTCACGGTAATCAAAAAAGCCAAACTGACCACTGGTGGCTTGCGCTGCCCCCGAGATCAACACCTTGCCATTATCAAAGCAATATTGATTGAGTAAATAACGTGTGGCGAAATTGTCACTACAATCCACGACCCAATCAACCTCTTTTAATTGCGCTTCAATGTTATCTTTGGAGAGGCGTAGATTATATGGATTGAGTTGAATATCATTGTTCAAACTTGCCAACACTTTTTTAGCAGCAAGACTTTTGCCTTGACCCAAATGATTAACTTTATACAAGATTTGACGCTGCAGATTAGACAACTCGACTTTATCATCATCATAAAATGACAAAGTACCGATGCCACTGGCCGCCAGATAAAATAAAACAGGGCTACCTAGCCCGCCGCAACCAATAACTGCTACATGAGCTGATTTGAGCTGTATTTGGCCTGCTTCTGTGACTTTATCTAACAAGATATGCCGACTGTACCTCAGCCGCTCTCTATCGGTTAATTCCTCACTCATGGCTCGCCTATAGCCTGCTTAAGATTGACAATAGCTTGCTCAGGTGACTGCGCTTCAGTAATTGCACGTACAACTGCAACACTGCCGACTCCTGTGTCTGCCACTTCACTGGCTCGCCCTAAATCGATCCCGCCAATAGCAACCGTCGGGTACTCCGACTTCATTAATGGTACGAAATGACGCAGCTTCTCTAGCCCTTGAATTTGTCCCGTCATATCTTTGGTTGTGGTTGGGTAGATAGCACCAAAGGCCAAATAACTTGGGCGGTAATTGTGCGCGCGTAGCATTTCATAAAAACCATGTGTCGATAAGCCTAAACGTAACCCAGCTTGTTTAATGGCATTTAAATCCGCAACATTTAAGTCCTCTTGTCCCAAGTGCACACCATAAGCACCGTGCTTTATCGCAAGTTGCCAATGATCATTGATAAACACACGACCACCATAGGTGTTACCAAGCTCTATTGCTTTAGCAATATCCTGTTCAAGGGTTGGAGAGTCAGCATCTTTGATGCGAAGCTGGACTGTTTTAACGTCATGCTTTAAACAAAGCTCAACCCAGTCAAGGGTATCAACAACAGCATATAAACCTAAATCACCCTCAATAGGCGCGAACCCAGCCGCATAGTTGTAATCATCTGGCACACAAAACTCAAGTTCATCACCCAACCAACTCCCCGCTTCAATAACTTGTGGATAGTCGCCGATGTTATGAGGAAACGCAGTATGTGCCACCGGTCCAATACCTTCGCCGTAGCGTATCGCAGATTTTAAGCCCGCATTGATATACGCCTTACCTAAGATAAAAGCATCTTTTAACGGGTACCCTTTTGCTAAACTTGCTGCGATCACGGATGACAAACTACACCCAGTACCATGTGTGTGCGGCGTGTTTATTGACTCATTCCCCAGCCAATACTCTTCTTCTTGATGCCAGCAGTAATCAATGCAATATCCCTTTGGATAATCCCAATGTCCACCTTTAATCACCACAGATTGAACGCCAAATGCACGCAATTTTTCAGCCGCTTCTCGCACCGCATCAGGTCCGATCAAATACACACCTGTCAATAATTGGGTTTCATGTGTGTTTGGCGTTATCACATCGATCAAGGGAAGCAAGTGGGTTTTCAGCGCATCAACGGTATCTTCTTCGGTCAGCGCATCACCACTTGTCGCGATGGCCACAGGATCATATACCACAGTGGGTGGCGTGTCCCAACGTTGCTTGTAGCGTGATATATGCTCAGCAACGAGCTGAATTTGCTGTACATTAGCAAGCATGCCAATCTTTATGACTGACGCTTTCATATCGGATTCAAGCGCCAATAATTGCGCTTCGATCACGTCTGTAGATACCGCGTTGAGAGATTCTACACCCAAACTATTTTGCGCAGTCAGTGCAGTTATCGCCGTGCAACCTTGTACTCCAAAACTGTGCATTGCTTTTAAATCAGCTTGAATTCCTGCTCCACCTCCCGAGTCAGAACCAGCGATACTCCAAACAACTTTCGACACTTTAACTCCTAAATTCTTTAATTTTGATGCCAAAAAGGCATTCCCATAGTTGGGGTTGAAGGCGCTGCGACTTCTTTTTCAGGCATCGCTTTTGCTACATAGCCCATGCGACCGGCTTCAACAGCGTGGGAAAATGCTTTTGCCATTTTAACCGGATCACCTGCCCCCGCAACAGCACTGTTTAGTAGCACCGCATCATAACCCAGCTCCAACGCAGTACAGGCGTGTGACGGCACGCCTAAGCCTGCATCAACAATCAGGGTGTGCTCAGGTAAACGCTCTCGTATGGTTTTCAGGTTATATGCGTTAATTAAGCCTTTCCCCGTACCAATCGGCGCTCCCCAAGGCATCAGTACTTCACAGCCAAGATCCGCTAACCTCTGACACAACACCAAATCATCAGTGCAATAAGGAAGTACTTTAAATCCCTCTTTTAGGAGTATTTCAGTGGCTTCCAGCAAACCGAATGGATCAGGCTGTAAATTGTATTCATCGCCGATCAATTCCAACTTGATCCAATCGGTTTTGAATACTTCTCGACACATTTGTGCCAGTGTTATCACTTCTTTTACACTGTGACAACCTGCTGTGTTGGGCAATACTTTTAGGCCTGTTTCTTTGATCAGCTGCCAAAAGTCTTCACCAGCAGATACTGAATTTTGCCTGCGCAATGAGACTGTCACTATCTCGGCACCTGAGCTGTGTATCGCCTGTTGCATAATTTGAGGTGACGGATACAAAGCAGATCCAATGAGCAGACGACTATCAAAGTATTCGCCGTATATATTCAATTGTTCGTGATCTGAACTACTCACTTAACCCCCCTGAATAGGTGAGAGGACTTCAATACTGTCACCACTGTTGGGCTTAGTGTCAGGAAGTTGTCCGGCTGGTACAAATTGGCCGTTTAACGCAACAGCAAAAGGCGGTTTCGCCCCTTTACTGACAATAATTTGCTGTAAAGACTGTTCGCTATCTACGCAAATAGCCTCTCCGTTATAAGTTAGATTCATAATAGCCCCTTTGAAAGTGCTTGCTGTACAACAACTGGCGCAAGTAAATAACCATGTCGATATAATCCGTTAATTGAAATTACATTATCTTGAATATCAATATGTGGATGATTATCTACAAAAGCAGGCCTCAAACCTGCGTTAAGCGACAACACACGCCCCTCGGCAAAACCGCTGTGCACGGTATATGCGGCCGACAATAACTCTAATGTAGAACGCACTGTAATATCAGCGGCATCTTGCGACTCTATTTCGGTTGCACCTATCACAAATTGATGATCCGGCTTGGGTGCGATATAGATAGGGTATCTTGGGTGCATCAATCGAACAGGACGCTGTAACTTAACTTCAGGCGCATAAATTCGTGCGACTTCACCGCGTACACCCCGCAGTCCAGGTTTATCCTGCTTTGCGCCGAAACCTCTGCAATCTATGATCCAGTCAAATGCTTGGTTGTTTACCTTACCCGTTTCAATTTTCGCCTCTTGAGCAAAGTGAAACTGTACGCCACGAGCAACAAGCGTATCATAACTGCTGGTAAAAAAAGCTTGGTTATCAAGTTGACCTTCACATGGCAAGAACAGCCCCTGACTAAATTTGCTGCCAAGTTCGGGCTCCAGTTTAGCAATTTCTAACTGATTAACGGTCTCAGCTCGATGCTGCTTTAGTGGCTTCAAACGCTGTTGAAAGCTCAGCAGATCGCCCCTATCTTGCTGATGGGCAACAATCAAACTGCCTTGTTGCTGAAAAAATACTTGAGAGTCTAATTTGGCCAGCAATTTTGGCCACATGGCGATGCTCTTTAAGCCTTGCTCTGCCAAGGCTTGATCGCAAATCACCGACTCTGCCAAAGGCGCCAGCATCGCTGCCGCTAAAGTACCCGCGCCAGTTTGAGCGTCTTGCGGATCTTTTTCAAAAATAGTTAGCTGATATCGCGCCATTAACTCCAACGCGACCACTCTGCCAACCAAGCCAAACCCAACGATAGCAACGGACGGTTTTGCTCCGTACTCTGTCATGAGAATTCCAGTTGTTGTGCGCTGCAACGAGATTGCAGCGCGATAAGGTTAAATGGCTTTGTGATAGATTTCAGAGCCAGTGCTCTTGAACTCTTCAGACTTTGCTTTCATTTCGGCTTCAACATCAACCATTTTTATTTCAATTGCATCGCCAACATTGTTTGGATCAATGCCCCGCGCTTCAAGCTCTTTTGCATAATCACGCACATCTTGGGTGATCTTCATTGAACAGAACTTAGGTCCACACATTGAACAGAAATGTGCAACCTTGCCTGATTCTTGCGGCAATGTCTCATCGTGATACGACAAAGCTCTTTCCGGATCAAGGCTCAGATTGAACTGATCGTGCCAACGGAATTCAAAACGCGCTTTTGATAATGCATTATCACGGATCTGTGCACCGCGGTGACCTTTTGCAAGATCGGCTGCGTGGGCTGCAATTTTATAGGTGATCAGGCCTTCTTTTACGTCTTCTTTGTTTGGTAAACCCAAATGCTCTTTAGGCGTTACATAGCATAACATTGCAGTGCCATACCAAGCGATTTGCGCTGCACCAATACCAGATGTAAAGTGGTCATAACCTGGGGCAATATCAGTCGTCAGCGGGCCTAGTGTATAGAAAGGCGCTTCGTGACAGTGCTTTAATTGCTCGTCCATGTTTTCTTTGATCATATGCATAGGAACGTGGCCTGGACCTTCAATGAATACCTGAACATCATGCTCCCAAGCAATTTTGGTCAGTTCACCCAAGGTGCGCAGCTCTGATAATTGTGCATCATCATTTGCATCGGCAATCGATCCTGGACGCAAACCATCTCCTAGCGAGAAACACACGTCATACTGCTTCATAATTTCACAGATGTCTTCAAAGTGCGTGTATAAGAAATTTTCTTTGTGATGTGCAAGACACCACTTCGCCATAATTGAACCACCACGCGATACAATACCTGTAACACGTTTCGCTGTCATAGGCACATAACGTAATAACACACCCGCGTGAATCGTAAAGTAATCCACTCCCTGCTCGGCTTGTTCAATTAAGGTATCACGGAAAATTTCCCAAGTAAGATCTTCTGCAACACCATTTACTTTTTCAAGCGCTTGGTAGATAGGCACAGTACCAATTGGTACAGGTGAATTACGCACTACCCACTCACGCGTTTCATGGATGTAGCGTCCTGTCGATAGATCCATGACGGTGTCTGCGCCCCAGCGAGTTGACCAAACTAGTTTTTCAACTTCCTCTTCAATTGATGAAGTCACTGATGAATTACCAATGTTAGCGTTCACTTTTACTAAAAAGTTACGGCCCACTATCATTGGCTCAGACTCAGGGTGGTTAATATTATTTGGAATAATTGCACGACCTCGAGCAACTTCAGAACGCACAAATTCAGGTGTTATAAAGTCTGGGATCTCTGCACCAAATGATTGCCCCTCATGCTGCTCCGCTAGCAACTCTTCGCGGATCTTTGCGCGCCCCATGTTTTCACGGATTGCCACAAACTCCATTTCAGGTGTAATAATCCCCTGACGTGCATAGTGCATTTGTGTCACATTTTTACCAGGCTTTGCACGGCGAATTTTAGGTAGGTTTTCAAAGCGGATATGATCTAACCCTTCATCAGCCATGCGTTGTTGAGAGAACTTTGAGGTTACCGAGTTCAATAACTCAGTGTCGTCACGATTAACGATCCAGTCTTCTCTATACTTAGGTAAACCTTCACGCACATTTAAGGTGAACTCAGGATCTGTGTAAGGACCAGACGTATCATATACCCTAACTGGTTCATTTTTTTCGTAAATAGGTTCCTCTTCAGTGCCCCCAACAAAAGAGTCGTTTAATGAAATTTCTCTCATGCCGACGCGAACGCCTTCCTGCTCTCCATCTACATAGATTTTTTTTGAGTTTGGAAACGGTTGACCTTTGAGGTTATAAATAAATTCCGAAGCCGCTTCGCGAGACTCGCGACGTGACAACTTGCTACTGTTATTTGACATGACATGCCTCATTGTTAGTTAAGGTGTCTTGTCAGAATTCCAAAACGGAAGAGATTGGGTTCACACAAGCAATTAAGATACATTAAGTACCTTACAACTTGGGTGATACAGGTGGATAGTTTGATTAGCACGACACTAACAAACTTGGCAGCCTTAGTATCCATACAAAGCATGGCGATACACTAGGACAGCTTGTTCCCTACGCAGGCATTAACCTGATCAGGTCCACGGATCCCGCAATACAGCGATCTCAGCCCACAAGGGCACTCCGACAAGTAACGAATTGAGTCAAAGTCTACTGAATGTCACAGCATTAGTCAAAGTGACCTTTTACCAATTTAAAGTGCCATTTTGAGTCGCCCAGCAAAACTAGTTCATTTTGACTATGTTGAAGCGGCACGCCAATTTGCAACATGTTTAAAAACGCTTGTTCGTGTTCATTTGTGTCCGGATCACACAGTTTTCTTGTCATGCCTATATCTGTGACAAACAGTTGCCCTTCTTTGACCTCCCCTTGGCCAAAAAAACGGTTGCAGCCAGCAAAGCCATTTACCCGAAACGCATCTAAAAACTCGATGCGGATAGGTTCATGTTTGGCGCCTGTATCTTTCGCTACAAACTGCCAACTAGAATATTTGAGTGTGTCAGCGTTTACCGTCCCTGTACTTGAGCATCCCATCAACATCACACTCAAAAAGCATAATAAAAAGGAAATTTTCATGGTAAACCAATCGTTTGATAATCAGTGTTAATTATAACGCTTGGAGTCACATAATAGGCAGTAAAAATATGTAATAAATTGCCTATCTAGCCAAATTTTAAGAAAATAATAGGTCAATTTCCGGAGGTAGGAACGGACGACCTCGCTCATTCACCGATGTACCCGTTATAACCGCATCTAGCATCAGCTTTTCATCGCTGCTTCTTACTACTTTTTGATGAAATGCAAATTTTAATTTACTGACCTTTTCGACCTCTACTTCAACATAAAATGTATCACCCGGTCGCAGTGAATCTTTGTAATTCATTTCTGAGCGGATCACGACCAGGTTGACTTTTTGTTCAGCCAAAGCGGCAAAGTCTATGTTTTTGTATGCCAAGAACTCATGGCGCGCATGTTCCAAATAATTAAAATACACACTGTTATTCACGATCCCCTGCAAATCGCACTCATAATCTCTCACTTTAAAGTCAACTTTAAACGTCATATTTCGTCCTCTATATTGATTGCAAAAGTTTATATCACAAATATTCAGTCATCTGGTCGGGCTTTTGCTAAACTAGTGCGCAACTAACACGGGACACATATAAACGAATGAAATTAAAACTCTCTTTACTCACCCTTGGGCTGATGATGGCATTTTCAAGTTCTGCCGACGAGCAAACCTTAACAACAGAAAATAACATTGAAACCATCGAAGTTAGTGGCGATTTTCAACAAGAATCACTACAAACATTGAGTGCTAGTGCATCTGTCTTTGGCGAAGCGGAAATTTCCACTCGTGGCGCCAGCTATTTGGATGAAATCCTCAATAGTGCCGCTAACGTTAATTTTACTGCAGGCGCTTCTCGCGGACGCTTCGTGCAGATCCGTGGGGTGGGCCTTCGTTCACAGTTTGTTGACCCCATAACGCCTAGTGTCGGCGTTTTAATAGACAACATTAACTATTCTGGATTAGGCGGCAGTGCCTTGCTGTTTGACGCCGACCAAGTCGCAATTTATCGCGGCCCTCAAGGGACTAAATTTGGTGCCGATGCCATGGGTGGGATCATCGATATTCACTCAAATCGCCCAACCCAAGCACCGAGCCTCAATCTAAAATTAGGTGCTGCAAACTATGGAACTCACGAAGCTGGCATTGCAGTCGGTACAGGCATATCGGAGAATATTACTGCACGCGCTAGCATTTACCAAAAACAGTCTGATGGTTTTGTCGATAACATCTACCTCAACGACGATACGCAAGATCTAGATGAAAGTGTCGCACGCTTTAAACTGAATTATGCAGCCAGCGATGATTTAAATCTTGGATTTGTATATCACCACATTGATATTGACAACGGCTATGATGGCTTTACCTTGGACAATACTCGCCAAAGCGTCGCAAGCCAACCAGGTAAAGACACTCAACAAAGTGACGCGTTCTCACTGACTGCCGATTACACTGGCCTATCGTCCGTCGATATTGAAATTCTCACCAGTGGCCTTCAAGCTGATACCGAATATAGCTATGACGAAGACTGGGTTTGTGCTGATACTGCGCAGCCAATCTTGTGTGAAGCAGGCTTGCATCCTGATCACCTTGAGTACTATGGTCAATACTTTGATGCCTATGTCCGCGATCATGAAAGGGGCTCTGCTGAGATCAGAGTTAAAAGTAAAGATAAATCATGGGTTATTGGCGTTGTCAGCCGCAGACATGATGTCGATTTAGATCGCCAAAGAACCAAATTTGGCAATCTGCCAACGCAATTCAAGTCGACCTTTGAAACCCAAAACCACGCACTATTTGCGCACAAAGTAACAGCTCTACAAGAGGATGTCAGGCTAGTCACTGGGATTCGAGTAGAGTCTTATACTAGCGATTACTTAGATAGCAACGCATTTGATCTTGAATCGGATGACATCATGGTCGGTGGTAAAGTGGCACTTGAATACCAAGTTGTTCCGCAAACAATGATCTATACCAGTTTAAATCGCGGTTATAAAGTGGGTGGCGTTAACGGTGAAGCACTCGCGAAAGCCAAAGACGATGGTATCTCTATCCCTCAATCAGGCTTTACTTTCGACCCCGAGTACCTCTGGAACCTCGAGTTTGGTGTTAAAGGCCAATCAAAAGACAAACGTCATACATTACACCTCACCGCATTTTATATGCACAGAGAAGATATGCAGCTTAAACAGTGGCAATTAGAAGGTGTGCAATTTGCCGGCTTTATTAGCAATGCGGGCAAGGGTAAAAATTACGGCCTTGAAATCGAAGGTACGAGTCAATTGTTTGATGCTCTCTCTTTACAATACAGCCTAGGCTACTTAGACACTAAGATTGAAGACTTTATTACTGTTAGTGGTGATGACTTTGATGGTCGAGAACAAGCACAATCACCAAAATATCAGTATGCATTCTCATTTGTTTATGATTTGAATGACAGCATCAGTGCTCAATTAGGCTTTGAAGGCAAAGATGACTATTTCTTCTCTGATAGCCATAATTCACAGGCGCCCAACCAAAACCTGATCAACGCCAGTGTGTCTTATTACAGCGACAGCTGGAGCCTAACGGCATGGGGCAGAAACTTAGCAGATAGAGATCTACCTGTACGTGGTTTCGAATTTGGTAATGACCCGAGAAACGGCTGGGCAACCAACACTTATGTGCAATATGCTGAACCGAGAGTATACGGTTTAACATTTAACTATACGTTATAATAAAAACGGCGCTCAAAGCGCCGTTTTTTTATTTCCAGTCCGTTACTCGGCATCTGGTAAGTTTCTACCGTAGAATACTTCTTGAATTTCTCGGTTTAACTTATGGCGAATTTCTTCTTCCTCTTGCTCCGATAACTCATCCGTCGTAATACCAAATAAGTAGGTATTGAGATCTGTTTCTTTGAGCATCATTTTAGTGTGGAATAAATTCTCTTGATACACATTAACATCCACCATTTGGTAAGCGTCTTTTGTATCATCTGTCATAAAGTTTTGGATAGAGTGAATTGGGTGATCAATGTAGTGTTTTACACCATTCACATCTCTCGTAAAGCCACGCACACGATAATCGATCGTCACAACATCGGACTCCAATGAGTGGATCAAAAAGTTCAGTGCTTTCAAAGGCGAAATGATACCACATGTCGATACCTCAATATCGGCACGGAATGTACAAATACCATCGTGAGGATGCGCTTCAGGATATGTGTGAACACATATGTGGCTTTTGTCTAAGTGTGCAACCACTGAATCTGGCAAAGGTCCAGGTGTTTCTTGTGAGTGAGGTACAGTGCCTTCTACAGGTTCTTCTGATACTAAGATTGTTACACTAGCCCCTTGCGGGTCATAATCCTGGCGAGCAATATTAAGTACATTGGCACCGATAATATCAACCACTTCTTTAAGAATATCGGTTAGGCGATCAGCACTGTACTGCTCATCGATATATTCAATATACTCTTTTCGCTGTTGCTCAGTTTTGGCGTAACAGATATCGTAGATACTAAAGCTTAAACTCTTTGTTAAGTTGTTAAAGCCATGGAGTTTAATTTTATTAAAGGGCTTGTTCACGATAGACCCACCTTAAAACAAGAAAATCTGCACTGCAGAACTAAAAGTTCGCGGATTTTATACGAAAAATAGCAGCTTAAAAAGCGTTATTTTTATCCGCCTTGTACAACCTCGTGGGTATGTGTAATTTCAACTGCTTTTTCAAGCATTAAGGCAACTGAACAGTACTTTTCAGCAGATAAATTGACTGCGCGAGCTAGGTGCTTTTCCGACACATTATCACCAGTAACTACAAAGTGTAGATTGATTTTTGTGAATACTCTAGGCGCTGATTCAGCGCGCTGTGCTGTCAGTTCTACTTCGACGCTCTGTACGCTTTGTTTTGCTTTTTTTAGAATACTCACCACATCCACAGAAGCGCAGCTGCCAGCTGACATCAAAACCATCTCCATGGGACTGGGTGCCGCACTATCCGCACCAGCATCAAATACCACATTATGCCCTGAGTTCGACAGCCCTAAAAACGTATCTCCGCCAACCCACTTCACACTTGCTTTCATATAGCACCTCCCTAAACGAATAACACCGCCCAGCAGGCGGTGTTTAAAAATACAATAAATTAGATTAAGACTACTGGATGGCTGAATCAAATAAGTTCTTCACCAGCCCAGCAAACTCTTCGATAAACTCTTGCTGTTCTTCTGTAACACGTTGATCTACTACGCTCGACAGCACTTCCTGTAAGTCGTATACAATGCCATCAACTTCGCGCACAATCAAGCTACGCTGCTCCGTTGACAGGCCAGTGTGCTGTTCGCATAAACGAATTACGTGTTCCGCAATTACGTCTTCTATTAATTCGACGACCTTAGGTGCATTTGGCTTTACCACACCCGGCTTTTCAAACAAGGCTAAATTTTGTGTCAGATACATGACTAACTCATCATATCCTTGTTTATCTAAAACCATATATTGCCCACCTGAGTTTACCAATGACATCTCCTATTGATTTAAGCAGAAACTTGATCTGATTGCTACTTTTGAGCGGCCCAGAAAAATAAAAAAAGCAGCAAATGCTGCTTTTTTAAGAATAAAGCGTGAGGCTAACCTCACACATCACAACGTTGCACAAAACAACATTGTGAATTACCTAATGAAGGTAATTTTAATCTAACGATAGGCCTGGACTCAAGCTTCCTGGTAATGTAACTTTTTCAAGTTCTACAGAGGCAACCGGATATGCACAATAATCAGCTGCATAGTAAGCACTTGCCCTATGGTTACCTGATGCCCCAATACCACCAAATGGTGCTGCACTTGAAGCACCAGTGATTGGGCGGTTCCAGTTCACAATACCTGCACGAATACGACGTAAGAAGTGATCATAATCAGCTTCATTGTCACTCAATAGACCCGCAGATAAACCAAAACTCGTGTCATTAGCAAGCTCAATAGCTGCATCGAAGTCTGTATAACGGAATACTTTAAGAAGAGGACCAAAGTGCTCATCATCAGGGAAATCAGTTACATTTGTGCACTCGATAATACCCGGAGTTACAAAGCCAGTGCCTTGAGTTTGCTTAAGCTCCAATAAGATCTCACCACCTAGCTCAACAAGCTGTTGCTGTGCAGCAACCATGCCCGCAGCTGCTGCAGCTGAGATCATTGACCCCATAAACGGCTGTTCAGCGTCGTCAAAGTTACCAATCTTGATTGCTTTAGTCGCGCGCAGCAACTGCTCTAGAATCGCATCGCCCTGCTCGCCTTGTGGCAAGAATAATTTGCGCGCACAAGTACAGCGCTGACCGCTTGAAATAAACGCCGATTGAATAATATCGTGTACAACCGCTTTGGTATCAGTTACATCTTTCACGATAAGTGGGTTATTGCCACCCATTTCAAGTGCTAAGATTTTACCTGGCTGGCCTGCAAACTGCTCATGAAGGAAATGACCAGTGCGAGATGAACCAGTAAAGAATAACCCGTCAATGCCTTTATGTGACGCAAGCGCTTTACCTGTCTCTACTTCACCCTGAACTAGGTTAATAACACCCGCAGGTAGGCCTGCTTTTTCCCATAGTTTTAGCGTTAGCTCTGCTACATATGGTGTCATTTCAGAAGGTTTGAATACTACTGTATTACCAGCCAATAGTGCAGGTACAATATGACCATTAGGTAAGTGACCAGGGAAGTTGTAAGGGCCAAATACAGCCACAACACCATGTGCCTTGTGGCGGATCACAGCGCGACCTACTGGCATCGCATTTTCCACAACACCAGTACGCTCTTGATAAGCCTTTTCTGAAATGGCAATTTTACCTACCATTGCGCCAGCTTCAGTACGCGTTTCCCAAAGAGGCTTACCCGTTTCTTTTGCGATCGCAATAGCAAGCTCTTCACTGTTTTCTTTCAAAACGTCGGCAAAACGTTTAACTACATCTAAACGCGCTTCAAAAGTTAGGTCACTCCAAAGGTAATATGCTTCGCGTGCCGCTTTTACTGCGCCATCAACCTGCTCCGCAGTCGCTGCGTTTGCTGACCAAATTTGTTCGTTGTTTGCTGGGTTGATAGACGCAAATTCTGCGCCTTCACCCGCTGACCATTTACCATTGATAAATTGTGCTGCATGAGTTGTCATAATTCTATCCCAATTAAAGAGTTGCGATGCTAACAGTGTCGCCTTCAGCTACCTGAAGCGCATTTGCCAATTCTGCCGAGATGGTGATTTCGTCACCGCCCTGAGGCACTTCAAGCTCAACTGCCGTAGCACGATAGCCTGCAAGTTTATCATTAGCAATAAGTACTGGGGAACCATTTGTGTGCTCTGTTCCTTCTTTGGAAATGCACACTTTGAAAAATTGCGTTGCACGAATAGTACGAATATTGTCAACTTTCGCTTCAACTGTAGGGCCTGCATCGAAAATATCGACATAGCCATTGAAAGTAAAACCTTCACCTTTCAAAAGCTCAATCGCAGGACGTGTATTATCGTGTACTTCACCAACAACAGCTTGAGCTTCTTCACTCAGCAGGTTGACATAGATAGGATACTTTGGCATCAACTCTGCGATAAATACTTTCTGACCAATGCCAGTCAGGTAATCTGCGGTTGGAAAATCCATCGAAAAGAAGTGCTCTTCTAACCACTTCCAAAATGGGCTACTGCCATTCTCATCCGATACACCACGCATTTCAGCAATGACTGTTTCCGCAAATCGTGATTTATGCTGATTTATAAACATAAAACGTGACTTGGACAAAAGCTTACCATTTAAGCCTTTGCGGTACTTATCTTTCAAAAATAGAGTACATAGCTCTGTCGCACCGGTGTAGTCATTACACAGCGTTAGAATATCCACTGCTTTATAAACATTTAAAGTGCGAGAAGAATGGATAACTTTACTCAAATGATAGTGGTAAAACGCGTCGTCCAGCCCCACTGCAGCTTCAATTGCACTGGTGCCTACAACCTCTCCCGTTTCTGAATCTTCAAGCACGAACAGATACCCTTCATCAAATGGCACATCTGTTTCTTTACTGAAAGACGTCATTGAACGTTCAATCTTGTTTTGTAACAACTCTTCATTTAGAGGTAATGAAGTAAAACCATGCCCCGACTCTTGGGCAATGTTCAAAAGCGCTGGATAATCGCTTTTTTGGATTGGGCGAAGGATCATCATGAGCCCGCTTACTCCTCAGTAAACCTTTAGACAGGTGGCGCTCAACAGAACGCCACGTTGGTTATCGCTATGGTTTGCGCGACAACTTATGCGTTGTTTTCTACAACGCGAGCAACCGCTCTTTCGAAGCGAGCCATACCCTCACGGATATCTGCTTCTGGCACCACTAGAGATGGTGTAAAACGAACCACGTTTGCACCAGCAACCAGTGACATAACGCCTTCTTTAACACCCTCAGTTAAGAACTCTTTAGCCTTACCTGCATACTTCTCTGTTACCACACCACCAATCAATAGACCTTTACCACGGATCTCAGAGAACACTTGGTACTTATCATTGATCGCTGTCAACAGCTCACGGAATAACGCTTCTTTTTCTTTCACGCCATTCAACACTTCAGGTGTATTAACTGTATCAAATGCAGCTTCAGCCACAGCACACGCCAGCGGGTTACCGCCATAAGTTGAGCCGTGAGTACCAATCTTAAGGTGCTGCGCAATCTCTGTAGTTGTGATCATACCACCAATTGGGAAACCACCACCCAGTGCTTTTGCAGTTGTTAGGATATCTGGTGTAACACCAAGACCTTGGTATGCATAAAGCTCTCCTGTACGGCCTACACCTGTCTGTACTTCGTCAAAAATCAGTAACGCATTGTGTTTGTCACAAAGTTCGCGTACACCTTTCACAAATTCAGCTTCAGGAGAAACGATACCACCTTCACCTTGTAGCGGTTCCATCATCACAGCACATGTGTTGTCAGAGATTAGCGCTTCAAACGCAGCTAGGTCGTTGTAGTCACAGTGTACGATATCGCCAGGTTTTGGACCAAAACCATCTGAATATGCCGCTTGACCACCCACAGTTACAGTGAAGAAAGTACGACCGTGGAAACCTTTATTAAAGGCAATGATTTGAGACTTTTCAGCGTTGAATTTATCAAGCGCCCAACGACGAGCTAGTTTCAGAGCTGCTTCGTTCGCTTCAGCACCTGAGTTCGCAAAGTAAACTTTGTCAGCAAATGTCGCATCAGTTAGCTTCTTTGCCAGTCTTAGTGCAGGTTCATTGGTCATGACATTAGATAAGTGCCAGATTTTTTCGCCTTGCTCTTTAAGTGCAGAGACAAGTGCAGGGTGACAGTGACCCAAACAGTTTACAGCGATACCACCTGCAAAATCGATGTATTCACGACCTTCTTGGTCCCATACGCGAGAACCTTCACCTTTCACAGGGATAACAGCAGAAGGTGAATAGTTAGGTACCATTACTTGATCGAATAATTCACGATTAATAGTCATTTTAATTCCTCATTTTAGCGAGTTCAGCACTGAAATTTGAGTGGCCGGCATTACACGAAATCACCTTAAGCAATACTGTAAAAGATCCGAATTTACCCAAATTGGCGCAAATTTCATACGCACATTATTCCAAAAAAATACCGGTATGTCTCATATAAAACATTCCTGTAAGCCTTGATATTCAAGGCTTTAGTATATTTTTTCATGAACAGTGAATAACTATTAGCGACATGATTGGATACGCCCCCATCATACAAGGATTTTAGTCGATCCTTTGCGATGGGGCGAATGAATGAATAAGCGTGAAAAAATTTCCAGTTTTTTTACAAAATTGTCAGCTGAAGGCTCTGTAGAGACGTTTTTTCCAACAATTTTTCTTCTTTATCGGTTAAATTGAGATAGATGAACCAATCTTTTGCTTCATCTGGTTCAATTAAATGACTGTCTTTTAAAAGTTGGTATTGCGCATACCCATACGCTTTTTTCAATACCTGCGTTAAAGGTAACAATTCAGCTGTATTATTATTCACGTCAGGCAAATAACTTTGCGCGAACTCTGACATGGCAGCATTAAAAGGTAAGTACTTAAACGACATTTGCTCGATCAATCGCTGAGATACAACCGCCGCATGCTCTAACAGTAAGTTTCTCAAAAACAGGGGATCTGGTCCTAGCTCCAATAGCGCTGTGTGCAAATCTTTTTGATTTTTATCTCTGGCAATCTTTACCTTTGCCTGCCAAACACGTTCAAACGTCCGAAGGTATAGACGGGTCAATGCAATTTTGCCCAGATCAAGTAACATCCCCAAAGTAAAGGCGTGCTGCTCTTTGACATCATAGAGTGGGGCAAGAGCTTTGGCTGCTATCGCGCTGGCCATGCTCACGTCTCTTAGCTTTCTTTTTAATAATGGGAAGGGCTCAGTTGAATGTGGCATCCAGTGACGCACGGCAAACGTTGGGATCACCATTTGCAAGTTTTCCAGACCCAAATAGCGCAAGGCCAATGCGGGTGTATCGACTTTAACCGACGTGCCTTTACTGTTTACTTTGCGATATTGCGGCAAATTGACCAGCGATACTAAGTCTCTTCCCAACCATGACAAATCATTGACCAGAGGTTCCAAACGACCAACTGATGCAGATTTAACCGCAAGAATATCCAATACGGTTGGAACCGCATCTTGCACGCCAACAACATCGGTATAGATAGAATCTAAGTCGCTTAATTGAGTCTCTATTCCACTTTCAATAACTTGGTGTAAATGATTACTCGCTTTTGCAATGTACTTGTGATGACTGGTGCTTTTTTCTTGACGTTTTGCCGCAGCCGCGAGCTCTACTTCAAGCATTGTTCGCTGTGGAATAGACTCACCAAAGTTCATGTCAAATGTGTGAATATAACCTATCTGCTGTTGAGCAAAGTTATGGCTAATTAGAACGTCATGTGCACGCTGAGCGATTGCTTTAGCAATGTGTGACTGCCTAATATCTTGTGTCATCAATTATAGTCTTTTTCGGTATATTAAAAGAAAGCTCTTTAAAGGTTAGAAGCGAGCAATAAAGTTATCAAGTAGTCTTAATCCATACTCAGTTAAGATTGCCTCTGGGTGGAATTGCACACCTTCCAATGCAAGCTCAGTATGGCATAAGCCCATAATTTCATCTAGTTTCCCTTGTTCTGTTTGGGTCCAGGCAGTCACTTGTAATGTACTGGGTAAAGTCGCAGCATCTACCGCAAGAGAGTGATATCTACATACATTAAAGTGGCTAGGCAGGCCTGCAAACATACCTTTATCTGCATGATAAATTCGCGACACTTTTCCGTGCATCACTGATTTCGCTCGATGTACGCGTGCACCTAAAGCTTGTGCAATCGTTTGATGACCCAAGCACACACCTAAAATCGGGAAGTGCCCTTGTAATTGTTGTACAACCTGCAAAGAAACACCGGCTTCATCAGGACTGCACGGCCCAGGTGATATCACAATGTGATCGGGATTAAGTTGCCTAATTTGCGAAATAGATATTTCATCATTTCGCTTGACCAAAACGTCTTGATCTAACTTTTGAAAATACTGAACGAGGTTAAATGTGAACGAGTCATAGTTGTCTATCATTAATAACATTCAGCGTTTACCTCTAAACTTTTAAGACTCACCATTGTGCATACTACATCAATATCCAACCTACCCCTCTGTCACGCTCTTAATAAAGGTAGACAGCTAGGCAATAGCTACATAAGGCGGGCATAGTAACACATTTTGTCAAACCACTGGCAAAACCTCTGAGTGCACTCATCTCAATTATCACTTTTATGCAATAGTGACACACAACCTGTTACATATGACCACTGGACAAATAAGGAAAAAACGAAAATAGTTAAGCGGTGCATACAACTATAAGGAAAAAGAAATGAAATTCACAATCAAAAAGAAATGCATCAAAAACTTATCTGAAAATCAGGCCATCAACGCTCAAAAAACCCAACTCGTTGCCGGTGGCGCATTTAAGTCTCCAGACAATGACTTCTCCGCAGGCCAGGATGTAACTTGTAAAACAGCATAAATAAGCATAAAGCTGGGCCCACACTACCGCGACCCAGCTTTATTCCACACAGCTTTATTGAAAAACTACGTTTTCACTACCTGGTAACGCTTTGAACTCCTCAAGCAGTTTATCGCAATCTTGCAGAATTTGCGCTTCAAGTCGCTCCTCTGCGCGCCAGCGCTGCGTATCCATTTTAAAAATCTCTTTTTTCGAGTACTTTTTACGCGCATCGTGTGTAGGCATTTCCTTCACTTCGTCATACATTTCGTACACCCCAGGGTAGACTTTTTCTAGTACCACCTCTGAGTCAAAACTGTATTGAGAGATCAGGACCCAAACCCGCAAACACCCCTCAGAATATTCGCACTGCTTTTGCTTCATGGCTTTGGCGATTAGGTTAATGCTATCCGCCAACTTGCCATTTCGCTCTTGCCTAGACTGTTCAAGCTTTTGCGCTTGCTCTTCTTTCAATTTAGCAATCGTGTCATTCTGAACTTTGAGTTGCCACAGCAGCTTACCGGCATAAAATGCCAAACCCGCAACAATTAAAGCACCGACGACTAATGCGACTACCCACATTGTGCTCATCGCTCATCCTCATCATCACTTAACCACTCATCTGCCAGATCATTACTGACAAAATCCGCTAATGGATCAGCTTCGATCATATCTTCTTCTTCAAACTCATCATCAATGCCAAGGATCTCACACAACTCTTGATGACGTGCAATGGCACGGTTAAAGAACTTTGCATCTTTGCCTGTTAATAACTCTCCACGTTCATGACGTTCAAGTAGTTTCATCAGGCGTTCATCGTTTTCAAGCTGTTGCAACTCTTGCTCAAGGGTCAGCTCCGGTTCTTTTGCTTTAGTGAGCGATACTTGTGGTGTCAGGTGTCGCTTCAATTGCGGCTCAGTCTGCGGCTGAGCGGCCTCAGGTATTAACGCAATCTTTTTCTTGCTGCCTGCACGCGGATCTTTCTGTGATCCAGCCTGCGACTTGATCTCAATTTTGGCTTCTTGGGCATTTCTCGAGCCCGCTTTATTTCCTTTGTTCTTTTTAATACGCTGCTCTTTCATAGCGCGTAATTCATGAAGCTTTTCCTTACTTAATCTCGGTGTGCCGTTTTCACCTAACTTGCGTGATTTTTTCTTTCTAGTCATGCTTCTCTACCATCTACTTTTGCCACCTCTTGCTTACTTAGAATGATCACGTCATTGCCAATAAACTCGAGCTTGGTGCTAAATTGCTTTGCTATATATTCAAACGTTTCGCGACTAAAAAATGAGATATGTGTTTGGTCATTCTTGTAATGCCAAGATGCAAAACGTTTCGGATCTATTACTAGTTTGGTCATCAATGCAAGTGGAGCGCCGGGCTTTAACATTGCCAATAACTGCGTCAGCACAGCCTTAGGGTGCCCAACATGCTCTATCACTTCTGTACACGTAATAAAATCATACTGTCGCTGCAACACTTCTGGGTTGTCAGCATAGTATAAATCATACAGTGCGACTGAATGCCCAACCTCTTCAAACATCTTTGCCAACAGAGGCCCCGGACCACACCCAAAATCAAGCCCATGTTGATGGCCTTGCAAACGCGAGTTAACGGGCTCAAACACACGCGATAAAAATCGGCGGTACCCCGTATCATCTAAGTCGTTTTCATGACTGTCATAAATGGCTTTTTCTTCTTGAGGAGATAATCTGTCACAGGCCGCCACACAGACTAATTTACATTGCTGGCACTGCCAGTAATCGCGAAACTTGTCTTGGTGATAATGTTCGAGCAACTCTGACTCACAGAGGCCACATTGGAGCTTTTGTGGATTTTGCAAAGGTGATGAACCAAACGTACTTAAAAGGAGTATTGTAACAGCAATTAAAAAGTGTACAAATAAAAAGACGGCAGAGATTACTCTCTACCGCCTGCTAATCTGAGCGTCACAATCCGGACACTTCTCCCTTCGACTTTTAGTCTTTATTTTTCTTATTATTTATCTTCCATTTTGTTTTTATTGTACTTCCGTGAGACTTTCCATATTGTTTTTGTTATCAAACTTCCATTGCTTTTTTTCTTTTCGGTCTTCCTAACGCTTTTGTAATCATCCTTGTTAGGTTGTATTCAAATGAACACATAATATATGCCGTCTACGCTTCCGTTTCGAATTGTCCCTGTTTTTGTATTGTCTCGACGACAGGGATTAATCTACGCTTATTTTAAACAGTTACAACTAATCAATAACAAAATTATTACCTTAGCAACAGCCGTTAAAATAAAAACAAATTAAATACATAGACTTACACAAAAAAACAAATTCAATTTGCGTTAAGTCCTACAATTTAGGAACGTCACTATCTTACACACAAAGTGAGAAATATCTCACAGCGCACAGATCAAAAAAAGGCAACGATTACGCTGCCTTTTTCGATACTAAAAGTCTACGCGACGTCGCGTAAAATCAAATACGACTTTAGTGCAAGCCGCCTAGATATTTAGATAAAATCTCAATGTCTTTGTCTGTTAATTTCGCTGCAATATCTCTCATCATTCCGTTGGCATCGTTCTCACGAGAGCCATCACGAAACTTTTCTAGTTGCGCTTTTATGTATTCAGGATGCTGGAAGGAAATTTTTGGGAATTTTGCCAACGACGTGCCATTCCCTCTGGGGCCATGACATGCCATACAAGATGGAATGCCACGCTCAGCGTCACCTGCCCGGTAAAGCTTTTGTCCTTCTGTAACTACACTTTCTGGCGTGGTCCCTGCACTCATAGGCATAGCGGCAAAGTAAGCTGACAAATCCTTCATGTCCTGGTCTGACAACGGCATAGCCATGCCACTCATCACCGGTTCCATGCGACCCTCAGCACCACCCGACGTCATGCCAAGCTTAAATTCTTTGAGCTGTTTATAAATATAGTCAGCGTGCTGACCTGCTATTTTTGGGTACATAGTTACAGGAGCATTGCCATTTGGTCCATGACACGCTGCACATGTTGCCGCTTTTGCCTTACCAGCCTCGGCGTCCCCATCGAATGCTACTGCGTTGTTAAATGACAACGTACTTAGTAGCATAGTTAAAGATAATGCTATTTTTTTCATGGTAAATTCTCTGTTCCGACCCTGTAACTATCAACCCAATAGAAATACGCTAAATTTCACGACACTGGGCAAATGCTATTCTATGTACATTGACTTAAGTGAATTAAGTGACGCTCAATGTTTTTGTTTTACGTTGCAACTTTTACATTCTAGACAATAAAAAAGCCCCGCCATGCTTTGCGGCCATTATAAAACCACAAATTTTATAGGTAATTGACATAGATTAAACTTAGTTCAGAAATTCTATTGACGCAGCTAAAAATTGTCGACTTTCTCTACTTTTGCATTGTGTGACAGATGTAATAAAATACGTATGAACAAAAGAATCAATTAATCCGTCTAGGAGTTAGAGTGTTAAAATCTCGTATGCCATATAATCGCGCTACTTTCATAACCAGTGCACCTGATATTTCCCGCCTTCCCGCAGACAGTGGCATAGAGGTCGCATTTGCAGGGCGTTCTAACGCAGGCAAGTCCAGCGCATTAAATGCTCTGACAGACCAAAAACTCGCTCGCACCAGTAAAACACCTGGCCGCACCCAGCTGATTAATACTTTTGCACTCGATGAAGAAAGAAGGCTTATTGACTTGCCAGGTTACGGCTTTGCAAAAGTGCCTATTGAGATGAAAAAGAAATGGCAAAAATCATTAGGTGAATACTTACAAAAGCGCCAAAGCTTAAAAGGTATTGTTGTACTGATGGATATCCGCCACCCTATGAAAGACTTAGATATGGATCTAATCAATTGGGCTGTTGGCAGTAATATCCCCGTACTTGCGCTACTCACCAAAGCCGACAAACTAAAGCAAGGTAAACGAAAAGCGGAAGTCTTACAGGTACGCAAAGCACTATCGGAACTTGATGGTGATATTACCGTACACGCATTTTCATCACTGAAAGGGCTTGGTTTGAAAGAGCTCGCTTGGCAGTTAGATGATTGGTTTTTAGGGCCATACGTTAAAGAAGAAACTGACGAAGACGCACAAACGAACTAACTCAATTCGAACGTCTTACCAGCAGAGCGCAATAGCATCATGTCATTTTGCTCACTGAGCTCTGCTATCTCTATCCATTGATAAAATACATTGCGATCTATACGCGCATGTAAGCCATAATTTAGCTTCAAGTGTGGGATCTGCTGCCCTTTATAATCGTCTAAATATAGAGGAAAAGTATCGCAAATTGGCCAAAATCGCCCTAAGTTATCTTCACATATTATCGTCGGCGCAACCCCATATTGAGCAGCTATTTGGCATTCATGCCAAGCAACAATAACAAACGGGCTCGCATCAACAGAGACAGGACAAGTTTCAGAGGGTGTCTTTAACCGATACGTTCCATCTTCACGACATAAAACACTGGCAAACAGCTTTACCAAAGCAAGCCGCTTTATTTCATCCCCCTGATGATACCAGCGTCCACTCGTGTCAATTGAAAACTCACCCACACCACACTCACCAGCTTGCCAGCGCTCCGTTGGTGAGTGTGATGAAACATAGTGTGCTAATAGCTGCGCAAGTTTACTGGTCATTGAATACCAAATTAAATGTAACTGGTACAGCTTGCGAAATATGACTTAGGCCCGCTAATTTACGCAGAGCTTCTACGCCACCTTCGAGATCAAAATCACGGCTGTTGATCAACACAGCGCGCTGAGAAGATACATGCATTGTTTTGCCCAGCTTGTTGACAACTAGGTCCAGCTTCAATACTAAATTTTTACCATGTAAGTTAAGCGTAACAGGCAGAGCTTTTATAATCTGCATGCCGTCTTTCAGTTGAGGTAACCACGGTGTTAGATCCGTTTCAATAGTTGCCGCTTTATATTCTGAGACCTCAAACAGCACCTTTTTCATGCGCTCATTTCTGATCGGGATCAAAGACTCTATGCTACTCAGGTCAATAGCGATTTTAAGTTTACCTGCATCGCTAATTTGGCCCGATAGCGAAGTAAAATGGTGATTTTCAGCAATGCTATTCAGTTTGATTGAAGTAAAACTCAGATCACTCAGTTCATTATTTAATTGCCAAGCAGACACGGCTTGAGACATAAAACATAAGCTACCGATCAATAGAGGCTTAAGCATGACGTATTCCTGTATGTAAAAGTTTCTCACATCTTAACAAATAAATATGAAGAGAGTTAGGATGGTGTCAAATGGAGTAGCGCTTAGTAAATTACACGGTAGCGAGACACAAAGCTGTCTGAGATACGGATGATATCAAGTGAGAGAGAAAAATCGGCTCGTATAAACCTTTTACGAGCCGTTATAGCAATCTGGGGAGAAGCTATCAATACACAGTATCCTCTTTCGAGAGATACATCATCAACAGGATGTCCTACAGGATGAGGACGGCGCGAACTGTAGCAAATAGCCATCTAGAAATAAACAGCACAAAGCAAATAACGAGCCAATTTGATAGTTTTTAAACAAACGAGTGATACTTTTTACGTTAGCTTTACACAAGCCCAGTAAATTCGGGACATAGCGGCATTTTAGCTTGGCCAAGTTCATTGACAGTTTCCTGCCCTAAAAATGAATAAATAGAGACAACTTGAAAAACATGACATCACATTAACTGAACAGATGCGACTTTAATGGTGAGGGCACCGTAAATTGTACCAAATTAATCGAATATGAGCTGGAGGCAGGCGTGCAAACATAAAATGAAACACCCGACCACAAACACCACAACACAGATAACCAAGCTAAATCACAGTCAGATGACCTTCAAATTGAAGGGTCCCAGTACAGATTTACCCTCACCAAACTTATCGATTCAGTGAATTTCGGAAAGATTTATGACACTAGTTTAGATGGAAAGGTGCTAAAAACATTCAGTTACGGACGCAAAAGCGTCGGTGACTATGAATACACAGCACAGCGTCAAGCTTGGCAAAAAAGTAAAAACCATGTCGCCCAGCCGTTCGCTTATGGAGAAATTTCTCCCGTCACGCGACAACCAGAAAAGACTAAATCTGAAGAACGTCCATTGGATTATTGGGCACACAAAACTGGAAATTATTACACTAAAACTGGAATATTGATGGAAAAAGTGACCACACTCACATCACTACTTTCACAGCCAGCAAACCCAGCAGTTTATTCAACCAACCCTTATGAGGTGCTCGACTCGGAAGTAAATCTCGCCAGAGACCTCTATATCATTAGAAGAAGATTAATTAAAAGCGGTATTTACCATAACGATATCAAAGCCTCAAATGTAGGAATAGGTAAAAATGGCCAATGGAAAGCCATCGACTTTGGTACTGCAGATGCTAAAGGAGTCAAGGACCGACCTGGAGAAAGTTTCAATCTAATCCCAGAGAAAACTTATATTTGGTGGCAGATCCCTTATAGGGTAAACAAACGGTTGTCAGACGCTAAGTTCCATCCAGCCGTGTCTGAAATATACAAACTCAATGAATTGTCTATCTCTGCAAGCACATTGCACATTTCTGACGAGCTAAAAATTATTATGGATAAAATAGACAACGCAGAAATTCCAAGCTTTTCTGACATGAAACGGACATTGATGCATGAACAACCAGAAAGTGTCAGGAAGGCATATAGATTTAAGCAGGCTTAATCCATACGTTTTGAACGTAACTTGAAAATTTGTTTAATTTCGTGATTGGCTCGCTATGAATCTACAGCCTATGGAATCAATAGTGATAAGGTAAAGTAATTAGAGCATGGTTTGCCCATGCTCTATGTTGACACGCAATTTAGTGCGCTTGCTCCCAGTTGTCTCCATGATCCGCTTCAACAACCAAGGGGACGTCTAAGGTCGCAGCTTCACTCATTAGACGACAAATGTGCTCACTAAACTCGACCACTTTGTCGGCTTTGATCTCAAACACCAATTCATCGTGTACTTGCATCAACAATTTGATCTCATCTTGGCTATGCTCTTGCAGCCACTGATGTACCTTGATCATCGCTTTTTTAATAATATCTGCAGCTGTGCCTTGCATTGGCGCATTGATTGCGGCGCGTTCAGCAGCTTTGCGGCGAGCGCCATTGCGCGCTTTAATATCAGGCAAATACAAACGGCGGCCAAATAGTGTTTCTACATAACCCTGCTCAGCGGCTTTTTCACGTGTGCTTTCCATATACTCTAACACGCCAGGAAAACGCTCAAAGTACTTATCCATATAGTGCTGTGCTTCGTTGCGAGGAATATCTAACTGACGGGCTAAACCAAAGGCACTCATGCCGTAAATCAAACCAAAGTTAACCGCCTTTGCTTTACGGCGCATATCCGAGGTCACATCTTCGAGTGGCACTGAGAAAACTTCGGATGCCGTTGCACTGTGGACATCTTTCCCCTCTGCAAAAGCACTCAGTAACCCTTTATCTTGTGATAAATGGGCCATAATACGTAATTCTATTTGGCTATAGTCAGCCGCTAGGATCACGTGGTTTTCATCCGCAACAAATGCCTGGCGAATACGACGCCCCGCTTCATTACGGATTGGAATATTCTGCAAGTTTGGATCTGTAGAGCTCAAACGACCTGTCGCTGTCACGGCTTGATGATAAGAGGTGTGAACACGCTGAGTCTCATCATTAATAAGCTTTGGTAGTTTGTCAGTGTATGTTGATTTTAGCTTGGCCAAACCACGATGCTCTATGATCAATTTTGGCAATGGGTAATCGTGTGCCAACTCTTGCAATACTTCTTCAGCCGTTGAAGGGGCACCTTTTGGCGTTTTCTTCAATATCGGCAAGCCTTGCTTTTCAAACAAAATCGCTTGTAGCTGTTTCGTAGAGCTTAGGTTGAACTCTTCTTCAGCCAACTCATAGGCTTCTTGCTCAAGCTCAGCCAAGCGCTTTTCAATCTCTAGGCTTTGTTCACCAAGCATAGTGCTATCTATTTTAACACCGGTACGTTCCATGTCAGACAGTACATTGATCAGTGGCAACTCTATGTCACGAAATACGCTGACTAAACTGGCTTCTTTTTCCACCAGAGGCCATAGGTGCTGATGTAGGCGGAGCGTGATATCGGCATCTTCAGCGGCATAAGGCGCAGCCTTTTCAAGTTCGATTTGGTTGAATGTCAGCTGTTTTTTACCCTTGCCTGCGATTTCTTCAAAGCTGATATTTTTGTGACCTAAAAACTTAAGTGCAAGCGAGTCCATATCATGACGCGTACCTACACTGTTAAACACGTATGACTCAAGCATGGTATCAAACTCGATACCATTTAAGGTGATCCCAGCTCGGGCTAGTACACTCTTATCGTATTTTAAATTTTGGCCAACTTTCTTGATGTTGTGATCTTCCAAGATTGGCTGTAACAGCTCAAAAACAAGCTGTTTATCAAGCTGCTCTGGCGCTCCCATATAGTCATGGGTCAAAGGTAAATATGCAGCTTCACCCGCTTCAACCGCAAAGCTCATTCCTACCAAATCAGCTTGCATATAATCCAAACTGGTTGTTTCGGTGTCAAAAGCCATCACCTCTGCACCTTTGAGCTTTTCAACCCAGATATTCAGTTGTTCAGACGTTAAGATGGTTTCGTAATTACCAACAATTTCAGGTTGAGGTGCCGAAGTTGCTGATGGTGCCGAACTTTGCGGTGCCGCTTTGCCGTCAAGCAACTCTGCAAGCCAGCGTTTAAACTCGCATTGACCATACAGCTCAATCAAGCGATCTTTATCCACTGGCTGGATCTTAAATGTGTCTAGATCTTCTTCTACGTCACAATCGAGCTTGATGGTAGCCAATTCATAGGACAGCTCTAACTGTGCTTTATGCTCTTCTAGTTTTTTCGCCATGCTCTTTGAGCCGCGAAAGCCTAGCGGCGCAATTTGCTCTAGGTTGGCATACAACTCTTTGATGGAGCCCAAGCCTTGCAACATCGCCAGCGCGGTCTTTTCCCCTACACCAGGGACGCCTGGGATATTGTCGACTTTGTCACCCATGAGAGCTAAAAAGTCGATGATAAGCTCTGGACCGATGCCAAATTTGCCTTCAACGCCAGCCGGATCCAACACTGTATCTGTCATGGTATTGATTAAAGTAACGTGCTCATTAACCAGTTGAGCCATATCTTTATCGCCAGTACTGATCAACACATGGCGTTTTTGTTCCGTAGCAATACGGGAAAATGTACCGATCACATCATCAGCTTCAACGCCAGCAATGCTGACCAAGGGCAGACCCATCGCTTTAATAATTTCATGAATAGGCTCAATTTGGGTACGGAGATCATCAGGCATCGGAGGTCGATTGGCCTTGTACTCTGAGTACATGTCGTTTCTGAAAGTTGGCCCTTTGGCATCAAAAACAACCACCATATGGCTAGGATCAAACTGCTTAACCAAGCTTTTCAGCATATTGATTACGCCATAGATCGCACCAGTTGCTTCACCCTGAGAATTCGTCAAGTGCGGTGGCGCATGATAGGCGCGGAATAAATAGGAAGAACCATCCACCAAAATTAAAGGGTTTTCTGGGATCTGAGGCATAATATTTGGGATCCTAATTAAAGAGATTTAAAAACTCGCTAAGAATGCCACAAGGCTTAGCATAAAACGAGAGGAGTGCAATGAAACTTTACAAGGAAAAACTGTGGATAACTTTGTAGATAAACACAAGAAAAGCACCGGCGATAAAATAAAGCCAGTGAAAAGAAATCATAAAACTCTGATTTTTATAACAAAATACATAAGCTAATTTTTATTCTTTATAAAATGAGTTTGTGGAAATCTCACAACTCATGTATTTTTCACCATTGAAAAGTGGTGATAAAACGACCCGTTTTTTCGAGCGGACGCGTATACTAACATAAATGATCAAAGATCAAAGCAGATCCTTTATATTTTTTTTCACACTCGACATTCTTACATTGAATATAGCAGGCAGAATCAGCCTTAGGAGATTAATAATGAAACAAGTAGCAATCATTTTTAGTGGTTGTGGGGTTTTTGATGGTGCAGAAATTCATGAATCTGTACTGACCATGCTGCACCTTGAGCAACAAGGTATTCAGTACCGCTGTTTTGCACCCGATATCGAGCAACATCATGTTATCAATCACTTAACGGGAGAAGAACAGGCTGAGACACGCAATGTCTTGACTGAAGCGGCGCGTATAGCGCGCGGTGATATTCAAAATCTTGATCAACTTAACGCTGATGACTTTGCAGCACTTGTTATCCCTGGCGGATTTGGTGTGGCTAAGAACTTATCTGACTTTGCCTTCAAAGGCCCTGAGTCTCAGGTGCTAGACGCTTTGAAAAGCGTTTGCCAACAGTTTAATACTCAACAAAAACCAATCACCTACCTGTGCATCGCACCAGCGCTGATTGGTCATATACATCAGCCTGGCACTAAAGCAACAATTGGCAATGATGCCGACACTGCCGCAGCGGTTACGGCACTGGGCGCAGAACATGTGGAGTGTGCAGTCACTGATATCATTGTAGATGAACAGCAAAAAGTCATCAGTACACCAGCCTATATGTTAGCTGGCAATATCAGCGAAGCCTCTGCGGGTATTGAAAAAGCGATTAAACGTCTAGCTCAACTTATCGATTAACAGCTCGATTGACTGCTCACAGATAATTTACTTGATTTTAAGCACAAAATGCCAAATCTTTGCCCTAACGCAATAAAAGATGTTTTTTATACGCTTAAGATCAAGTTTAAATTTTAACTAATTTGGTGGTGACGTTATACTCAATTAGGAACCGTCATCCGTCGTGCTTCGTGATCGAAGACATTAAATTTGAAGTGAGCAAGGTAAATGAAGAAACTGTCAGCAGCACTCTTAATGCTATCCACGGCCGCCGTTGCCCAGCCGTATGATAATTCTCTAACCGAAGAAGCCATCAAAAAGCGCTTAGCCCCAATAGGTTCTGTGTATTTGGCTGGTGCCGAAGATACTGCTGCCGCGGCTCCAACTGGACCACGCTCTGGCGAGCAAGTATACCAAGCATCTTGTTTTGCTTGTCATGGCACTGGGGCGCTCGGTGCACCAAAGACCGCAGATGAGTGGGCTACCCGTTTGTCTAAGGGCTCAGACGTCTTACTTGATCACGCAATTAAAGGATTTAATGCGATGCCGCCAAAAGGCACCTGTATGGACTGTAGTGATGAAGAGATCGCAGCTGCTATCGAGTTTATGATCAAATAGCTGTCGTATAAAAAACGGAGACAAATACTCGCTTATTTGTCTCTATTAAGGCAAAATGTTTATCCAAGAACTGAATTAACATTTTACACTTGACCCTCCAAGTCAAAAGTGAAAATATAAAGTTTAATAAATAAACAATAATAGCCTTTGGTTTAATCATTGGAAGATCCAAACGACGTTGCAATTCGCAAGCTTACTCGTAAGAATCGCCGCTTAGAGTCCTTGCTGAAAAAATACAAACAAAACTATCACTTGCAACATGCCTTGATACAGCTCTCTGAACAGGCTAGTACGGTTGCCGAGCTAACTCTTCTATACCCCGCAATTCACAGCATACTTGAGCAACATTTGCCGAGTAAGAGTTTTTATGTTGTGTTGCAAAATCAATTTACTCAAACTCTAGAATTGTCTTATTTTGTCGATGAAAAAGATGGCATCTCCGTACCACTTCACGAATCACACCATTTTGATCAAGGTGTTACAGGGTATGTCTTTAAGACTAAAAAAGTGCTGTATTTAAGCAAAGATGAAATGCAGCTGATGATTGACGACAATAAATTCAAAGCCTTGGGTAGCCCTGCTGAACACTGGGTTGGTGTGCCTATATTCAGAGATAAAAACATCATTGGCGTCATGGTTTCCCAGAGCTATCAACCTCAACAAGCTTATAACGAGCATCAAATAGAGCTTCTTGAGGTGATGTCTCTATATTTGGCAACCGCCATAGAAAGAGTTAAAAAGCGAGAGTTACTTGAATCAGAAGTCAAAATCCGCACACGTGCTTTGATGCAGAGTAATGACGCGCTTAACAAAGAAATAGAACAGCGTAAACGCGCCTTAGAAAGACAGCAAATACTGTTTAAGATTTCTGAATTAGCAACACAATTCAGTGACATTGACGATGTTTACAAGCAGGTTCATAAAATCATTCGCTCTATCACGTTTGCCAATAACTTGTACATCGCGCTACATGATACCGGCTCCAACTGGCTGAGCTTCCCCTATTGTGTGGATGAAGTGACGGAATATCGCCCTCGACCCTTTGCCAAAGGCTATAGTGAACTGGTGATAACCACTGAGCGAAGCCAACTTATAGACACCAATCGCGCTGATATACTTATCGATGGCGGTGTGGTGAAACGCCCTCCTGATTACGATGACTTAGAAACGGCAACAAGCTGGTTGGGCGCACCTCTAAAGACTGCGAAAGGGGTAATAGGGCTAATTGCTTGCCAAGCTTACAATCATGAATACGAATACAATCATGAAGATGTAGAACTTATTTCTTTTGTCTCCAATCAGATTGCCTCTGTTTTACAAACACATCTGGCTAACCAAGCGCTCAAAGCAAGTAACCAAGAGCTCGAACACCGGGTTGCTGAAAAAACCAAGGCATTGCGACAAACCAATTTACATTTGCAAATGCAAATTGAAGAGCGTAAAAAAATCGAGCAACAGCTCTATCACGACGCACATCATGATCCACTCACCTCATTACCCAACCGAAGTCTGTTTTTGACTCAACTAGAAAAAACACTGCAAAAATATCAGCGCTACCCTGAGCACAACTTTGCGGTATTGTTTATCGACCTTGATAAATTTAAAGTCATAAATGACGAATTAGGGCATCAAGCTGGCGATCAGTTTTTAATTTGGGTTAGCTCTGCGTTTTCTGAGTGCATTCGAGAACACGACTTATTAGCGCGCTTGGCTGGTGATGAATTTGTGATCTTGCTCGATCACCTTACCGACAAACAGCAAGCTGAAGACGTTGCCAAACGCCTTATTCGCGTCATGCAACAGCCATTCTGCATGAAAGGAGTATGCATGCAAAGTGGTGCCAGTATTGGTATTACGTACAGTAATAAAGAATATAAAAATACCGATGAGATCATTCGTGATGCTGACGCAGCCATGTACTATGCAAAAAATGCAGGCCGTGGTCGCTACGAGTTTTATCATCCATTGCTCACAGCTTCGTCTGGTAGTGCAACAAAAGCAGAAGAGCAACACCACTTGACCGCGCTGCCAACCCACTTTAGAAGCACAGAAATCGTTGATTTTGGAAATCAAGCCACACAAATCGTGACGCTGGAAGCCTTTGGCGAACACCCCGTATTGGGCAGTACTAGCTTCGATGTCTTGAAAAAGTTTGCCGCGGCCAAAGACGAGCAATTGGATATTGAATTAGGGTTACTAGAAAAAGCACTTAAGATTGCACAAAGTTACAATCAAGATGTCCTACTTGCTTGTTCTACCATCGTTTTAGAGTCTTCTGCCTTCGTTACCTTAAAACATATGCTCAGCCAAAGTAACACACAGCTGTGTTTAATGTTTGATGAAAATGAAGTGCGATACGCCTCCAGCGTGCAATTAGAAAACCTCAAAGAGTTACCTCAGCTGGGCGTAAATATTGGCCTCAACGACTTTGCCAAAGATCGCTGTGACTTAGCCTTTTTAAGCAGCATCGATTTCAAATACGTATTGTTGAGTTCGGTATTTAGTAAACGCGTATTGCAACAAAACAGCTATGATATTCAGCTACAGGGGATTTTGGCCATAACACATTTGAAATCAATTCAGGTCATTGCTAAAGGACCCGCCATCTTGAACTTTAGAAGCCTCTTAGAAAAACATGGATTGCAGTTATTTTTTGGCAAGCAACAAAATTTAAAAAGTGCTCGTCAAAGCAGCAACTGCGTCAACGAGCACGAAACTCTAACGTTTTAACATCGCACGTAGATTAGCGACTCTAGCTTGTCCTTTTTCCATTCTCTCTGATTGCGACACAACTGCTTTTTTTCCTTCGAACTGCAAGTCATCTTGAGGTAGCTCTTGTACAAAACGGCTAAGTTCTGGCGTAATTTGCTCGCCGAATTGGCGGCGGCTTTTCGCATATGTTAACGTCAGAGTCTGCTGAGCACGAGTGATCCCAACATAAGCTAGACGTCGCTCTTCTTCGACGTTATCTTCATCGATGCTGGTTTGATGCGGCAACAAGCCCTCCTCCATGCCAACCATAAAGACATGAGGGTACTCCAAACCTTTCGAGGCATGTAACGTCAACAGTTGAACTGCATCACTCTCATCTTCCTCCTCGTTGCGCTCAAGCATATCTCTAAGTGTCAATTTGGTCACTACCTCAGACAGTGTCATTGGCGGATTGTCAGCATCGCCGGTCAACATATCGCTGATCCAACGGTATAACTCAGAGACATTTTTCATTCTCATTTCTGCTGCTTTCGCGCTAGTCGATGACTCATATAGATACGTTTCGTAATTGATCTCACGGATCATATCTTTAACTGCTTCAAGGGTATTTCCGCGCACGGCTCGATCACTCAACTCCACAACCCAACGCGCAAAGCCCGCTAATGCATTAAACCCCTTGCCTGTCAGACGTTGAGTCAAATCTGGATCAAAGCATGCCTCAAACAGACTAATGTGCTTGTCATTGGCCAAGCTCCCCAGCTTTTCAAGGGTGACAGGGCCTATTTCACGTCTTGGCGTATTCACTATGCGCAGAAACGCATTGTCGTCATCTTGATTCACCAACAGACGTAAATAAGCCATGATGTCTTTAATTTCACTGCGCGCAAAAAACGACATCCCCCCGCTTATCTTGTAAGGAATGCGGTTCGCCATCAAGGCCTTTTCAAATACCCGTGCTTGGTGATTGCCACGATACAAAATCGCATAATCTTTATAGCTAGTGCGCTTCATAAATTTGTGAGAAATGATCTCTGCAACCACGCGCTCAGCTTCATGTTCCTCGTCACGAGTGGCTATGACGCGCAGTGGATCCCCATATCCCAATTCACTGAATAACTTTTTATCAAATTCGTGAGGGTTATTGGCTATCAAAATATTAGCGGATTTCAAGATACGCCCTGCACTGCGATAGTTTTGCTCTAATTTTATTAAACGCAGCCCAGGGTAGTCTTTGCTCAAGAGTACTAAGTTTTGTGGCTTTGCCCCCCGCCAAGAGTAAATTGATTGATCGTCATCACCTACCACTGTAAATCGTGCACGTTCGCCAACTAATAGCTTTACCAGCTGGTACTGGCTGGTATTGGTATCTTGATATTCATCCACCAACAAATACCTAAACTGATTTTGCCAGCGCGCTCTCACGTCTGCTGAGCTACCAAGTAACAACGTAGGGATCATGATCAGATCATCAAAATCTAGGGCATTGTAGGCTCTAAGCTGAGTTTGATAACGCGCATAGAGCTGAGCAAACAACGCCTTTTGCGGCTCTCGCGCTTCTCTAATGGCACGTTCAGGTAAAATCAGGTCATTCTTCCAGTTGCCTATTTGCATCTTGAGTAAGTTCAAAAGATCTTTGTCTTTCTCTAGCTCTTTCTCTGTTAACTCAGCCAGCAACTGGTTGGTATCTTGATCATCAAAAAGTGAAAAACCAGGTTTAAAACCGAGTGTTTTCACCTCTTTTTTAATGATATTCAATCCCAAAGTGTGAAATGTAGAGATCCACAACCCTTTGGCATCTTGTTTTCCTAAAGTTTGCGATACACGTTCGCGCATTTCCTTTGCGGCTTTGTTGGTAAATGTCACCGCAGCGATATTGCGCGCTTTATATTCACAATGCTGCACGAGATAAGCGATTTTATTTGTGATCACGCGAGTTTTTCCGGAGCCTGCGCCCGCTAATACGAGGCATGGACCACTAATATACTTAACGGCTTCATCTTGTTTGGGATTGAGTTTCATAAAAGGCGTGTATCCTGAGCAACTGGAACCGCCTAGTTTATCTTATTCATACCATAATACCAATTTGCAAAGTTTTGATTATGATTAAACAACGCGGTTGATCCCGATGCCAAGGGCACTAAAATACTTTTATAGAGCCAACGGTTTACGGTAAGATATCCGCAATAACTAGCTATAAGGCACTGACATGATAAACCCAGCAAAGATCGAAGAGATCGCAAAGCAGATCTCAAGTAACATGCCACAAGGTGTGCGTAATTTAGCAGAAACATTTGAAGCGAAAACCAAACAAGCCATTCAAACAAAATTGACAGAAATGGACTTTGTAAGTCGCGAAGAATTTGATATTCAAAGTAAAGTTTTGATCAGAACCCGTGAGAAACTGACTGAGTTAGAGGCCAAAGTTGCCGAGTTAGAAGCTAGACTGGAAAAGCAAAACGACGCAGAATAATCGCTTCATCTTTACTTCATGTAAAAAGCACACAACTCTGTGTGCTTACATCCAATCGATTAAACTGCTTGTTGATCGCCACGGTCAACGTACCGGGTCACTAGTGACAGTAGTGCTTGCTCATAGCTTGATGACAAACCAGGGTCTGAACTGACGCCAGGAACAAGCTCATGTAGTAGTCCATCTTCAAGTCCATATACCCATCCATGAACTTCTAGCTTTTGTCCTCTGTGCCATGCATCTTGCACTATGCTTGTGCGACACACATTGCGAACTTGTTCTATGACATTAAGTTCACATAAAACATCACTACGCACAGAGGCGCTTACCTCTCGTAATACTGCTTGATGCTTCTCTTTAATATCAACAACATGTCTAAGCCAGTTGTCGATTAACCCAAACTTAGCACCGTCCAATGCTGCTTTTACTCCACCACACCCATAGTGCCCAACAACCATGATATGGCTCACCTTCAATACTTCTACAGCGTATTGCATGACCGAGAGACAGTTGTGATCCGTATGAACAACCACATTTGCAACGTTGCGATGAACGAATAACTCGCCAGGAAGTAAGTCAACGATCTCATTGGCCGGCACTCGGGAATCAGAGCAACCAATCCATAAATAATCTGGGTTTTGTTGCATTGACAACGTTTTGAAGAACTCTGGGTCACGTAATTGTGTTCGCTCGGCCCACTGGCGATTATTTTCCAGCAAGTGCGCTAGATGACTTTTTTGTTGTTGGCACATATCTATCCCCTTACCTACTGGCGCTTTGTCGCCTGTATCAATAAATTCCTTGGTGTCAGTGACTTTTCACAGAACTGTTCAAGTGTCACATCATACCCAGCCGATTGTAAATATAACACTCTATCTAGCACCAGCCACAATTCTATTGCACGCCTAAAACCATGGCGAACTAGCTCGATGCGCTCGGTGACTTTTTGCCGTTTTTGAGCCTGAGCCAAGTAATGTTGATAATCAATTTGTTGGGGCAGCTTTAGTTCTTTTTGTTCAGCCGCCCAGTGACAAAACTCGTGGAATTCACCAGAGAATATTGCTTTATTTACCGAAGGGACACTAACATAATTTGTACTTTGTGTAATATCACGCCTCAGCGCATCAAATGCTAATCGCCATAAAACTTCTTTTTTACGCACTTTTGCCACCCGAGAAGGCGCAGTAACCGTTTCTTGAAGCGCAAGTTTCATGTCGTTGTGAGTTAATCGCAGTTGGCTCTTCTTGCCCACATCACTCATAGCTTGATATTCATCACTGGTGAATAAATGATAACAACAAGGCGATAAGCTAATTTTTTCACAGCCCACTTGCGTAGCTTCACGCATAAAGTTTTGATGCAACTTACCACATGCATGCAGTGCGACCGCGTGCTGGTGCGGTTTAAAGTGGTGACCCACCGGCTCTGTCAAGACATTCGCGCAGTGGAACGTCATCGCTAGCTTTTGATGCGCAGCACTGTGCGCGCCCTGCTCACACAAATGCGCCTGTAGCTCAATGCTATCGACATGAGGCACCCCTCGATACGCCAATATCCTGCCTAAATGCCCCTTGCCAGCGCACCATTCTAATATTGGCAACTCTCGCTCATCTAGCGCAGCGACAAAGTCTTGCAATTGTCCGACTTTGCGCCCTTTAATGCCATTACTTAACCAAAATGGGAGTTCTGGACGGTCCCGAAGTGGCATATTAATTTTCGTTAATTCACTGATCTGCGTCAGCTGTGGTATATGCGCTGACAACGCTTGCTGCAGTGCTGTTTGGTCCCTATCCAATGCACTCAACGTGGCTTCATCGAGTTGCAATAGATAATCATCCAATTCTGGCCACGGCGTTGTCAGGTGATCAAAAGCCAATAGCTGCCAGTATTGTCGGGTTTCATAGAGTAGTCTATCCAGTGACTGAAAATGCGAAGTGTAAGACGAGATCATAAGCAATAGAGGTTACTTCAAGTCACGCTATTGTAATCTATCCGAGACAGATTAGAAAATCCTCACGCCTTCATTTCAATCTTGCAAACTATAGCTTTTCCGCTGCAAAACTAAACTAATGTACATTGGCACACACAAAATGCTTAGCACGATAGCTAGGATCAACATCCAAGACCAGTTAATTTCTGTTTTGCTACCATCTGAATACAAAAAAGCATTTTTGTGTTCATGAAAGCTCGCAAGGTCAAGATGGTACAACTGTGCGATCCATTGCCATCTTGCCAATGACATATTGCCAACCGGTATCCCTGGCGCCTTAATAAAAGGCAGTAATTTATCTGCTTCATTAGCTAGTTCTTCATAGCTTTTATGCTTTGCATATAGCTTAGTGATCTGTAGCGCTTCATCTAAGTTTGCCAAAGCGTATCGCCATCCGCGCAAACTGGCACTGCGAAATTTCGCGACCATTTCCGGTCGATATGTGTATACATCTTCAGACGTAAACAATATATCCGCATACACATTGATCCCGTAGTGCTTTGGACAGATCTGCCTTGTCGCTATACCCTGCTGCGCCATTTTGAACGGTTCATTGGAGATATATACTTGCAATGCATCAAACTTACCCATTTTGAAGTCCTGTAAAGGTGACAGTCCTGAGTAAATTGGCAATTGACTTACATCTATACCCGCACGCTCTAAAATGAGTACAAGCTCAGCCCCCTCTGAACGACCTAAATGACTAATTCTCTTACCTTGAAAATCTTTGGGAGAGTAGATATCACTATCGGCGTGTACCATCCAGCAATAAGGGGAAGATTGAAACACCGCGGCAAGAGCGACAAGCGGTTTTCCGGACATGCGCTGTTCCAACAAACCTGAATGTGTCACGCCAAATTGTGCCTGACCGGTGAGCACTTTGAATTGTTCATCAGGTTGGTGCATTTGAGCTGGCATGATATTGACATCTAGCCCAGCCTCTCGATAAAAACCTTTTTGTTTCGCAACATAGTAGCCTGCAAATTGAAATTGATGCACCCATTTCAATTGCAGAGTCACAGGCTCTAGCACGGTGGCATGTGCACCACCACAAACAAATATAAGTAAAATGAGGCAACGGAGCATAAGCTATCCTTAGTCTTTCTATATTGAATATAGAAGGCTAAGGACAGAAAAGACAGTCAGAGCATCAAACTCAACTTACTTTGCGGGCGTAGTCCTGATCTGATTTGAGGTATTGGCTAAAACAGGGGTTATTGGTCTCATCTTGATAGTCATAACCCAAGCGGCACAAGTGCTCTTCAAATTTAGCATACTCTTGCGGAGCCATTTCAAACCCGGCTAAAACATGCCCTTTTGCAGCGCCATGATTGCGATAGTGAAATAGCGTAATGTTCCACTCACAACCCAGCATCTCTAAAAACCTCAATAATGCACCTGGGTACTCTGGGAATTCAAAGCGCAATAACCTTTCCTGAATAGCCACAGGCGGTTTTCCGCCAACCATATACCGAATATGTAACTTGGCCAACTCATTGTCTGACAAGTCGGTAAATTCATATTCATTCTCTTCCAAACTCGCTTTTAACTCTTGCAACTCTTCATCTGCACTGCGCAGCCCTATCCCGACAAAGATCTGGGCCTTATTGCCGCCAGCAAACCGATAATTAAACTCTGTAATTGAACGCCCGCCAAGCGTATTACAAAACTGCTTAAAACTCCCTTTTCGTTCATCTATGGTCACACCGAGTAGAGCTTCGCTTTTTGCACCAAGGGCGGTTCGCTCTGCAATATAGCGCAGCCGATCAAAATTGAGATTTGCCCCCGACAATACTGCAGCCAATGACATCGATGACTGAGAGTGCTCGGCACTCCATTTCTTTAATCCAGCTAGAGCAACCGCACCTGAAGGCTCAGCAATTGCGCGCGTTTCGATAAAGATATCTTGCACTGCCGCACAGATCTCATCTGTTGTCACCAACATCACTTCATCACAGTATGTTTGTGCTAGTCGAAAAGTTTCCTCTCCAATACGTTTGACGGCAATACCATCGGCAAAACATCCGACTTGTTCTAACTCAACAGGTTCACCTTCCTGCATTGCTGCGTACAAACAAGCACTTTCCGTGGCTTCAACACCAATTACACGAATATCTGGACGCAGGGACTTAATATATACCGCCATTCCCGCTAACAGACCACCGCCTCCCACTGGGATAAATACAACATCCAGTTTATCCAGTTGCTGCATCATTTCTCGTGCCACAGTGCCCTGCCCAACAATCACATCTTTGTCGTCAAATGGCGGTACAAACACACCGCCTTGTTGCTGACACAAAGCTTGTGCATGAGCGTTCGCCGCATCGAAGTGATGGCCATGCAATACAACGTGACCACCCATATTCCTCACTGCGTTAACCTTAATTTCTGGCGTAGTCACAGGCATCACAATAGTTGCTTTATGCCCCAAATGAGCTGCACTCAGTGCAACCCCCTGAGCATGATTTCCCGCAGATGCGGTTACCACATGCGAATTTGTAGGTAGTTGACGCAACTTATTAAACGCACCTCTGAGTTTAAATGAATAAACAGGCTGCTGATCTTCACGTTTTAGCCAAACTTGATGGTTGAGCCGCTCAGACAACCCTTTTAAGTGACTCACATCCGTTTGCTTCACCAGTGGTGCCATATTTGCTTGAATTATAGCCCTAAAGTAGTCTAGCTCTTGTGCCACCATAGCTAACTGAGCTCCTCTAATTTTTCCAGGTCTCTTACAGCGCCTTTATCAGCACTGGTTGCCAATAGCGCATATGCTTTTAGTGCTGGCGTAACCACGCGCTCGCGATTGAGCGGCTTATAGGCTTCTTTACCACGTGCACTTTGCTTTTCACGGCGCAGCGCTAACTCAGTATCATCCAACAATACATCGATTGAGCGCGTGTGAATGTTAATCGCTATCAGATCTCCATTTTCTACTAGTGCTAATGTCCCTTCGCTCGCCGCTTCTGGTGATACATGGCCAATCGATAAGCCTGATGTACCACCTGAAAAGCGTCCATCAGTTAAGAGCGCACAATCTTTATCTAATCCCATCGATTTAAGGTAACTAGTTGGATACAGCATTTCTTGCATCCCGGGCCCACCTTTTGGACCTTCGTAGCGGATCAAAACGACATCCCCTTTTTTGACATCGCCGCCTAAGATCCCTTCTACCGCATCGTCTTGTGATTCATACACTACCGCAGGTCCAGTAAATTCCAGCATTTCATCAACCACACCGGCACTTTTCACAATGCAGCCATCTGGTGCTAAGTTACCAGTTAAAACCGCTAAGCCTCCGTCTTGACGAAATGCATGTTCGACACTGCGAATACATCCACCTTCGCGGTCTAGGTCTAACGTATCCCAGCGATACTCTTGGCTCATTGCTGTCGTTGTACGGATCCCCGCAGGGCCGGCACGATAGAATGTTTGAGCCTTTTCATTTGTGCTGTCATTGGCATCCCAGCGCGCCAATACATCACCGAGTGTGCCACCAGCCACATGACCAACAGAAAGATCCAACTTACCGGCTTTTGCCAACTCGTTTAGAATCGCCATAATGCCACCAGCTCGATGCACATCTTCTATGTGGTATTGCTGAGTCGCCGGTGCAACTTTGCACAAGAATGGCGTATTTCTCGACAACTGATCGATATCTGCCATATCAAAGTCGACACCCGCTTCTTGTGCTGCGGCTAAAATGTGTAGTACCGTATTTGATGAACCACCCATCGCAATATCCAGCGTCATTGCATTATTAAAAGCGGCTTGGTTGGCAATATTTCTCGGTAGCACTGCTGCATTATCTTGTTGATAATACTCATCACATAGCGCGACAATGCGTTTTGCTGCGCCATCATATAGTTGCCGTCTATCTTTGTGCGTCGCAAGTGTTGTGCCATTGCCAGGCAAAGCAAGCCCAAGAGACTCAAGAAGACAGTTCATTGAGTTCGCAGTAAACATGCCTGAGCACGATCCACATGTCGGGCAAGCAGAACGTTCAACCTGTTCTGAATCTTCATCGCTCACAGTTGGATCAGCGCCTTTTACCATCGCATCGACCAAGTCGAGCTTCAAATCGATATCTGCTAACCGGGTTTTGCCCGCTTCCATCGGACCACCTGAAACAAAAATAACTGGGATATTGAGTCGTAAAGCGGCTAACAACATACCTGGAGTGATTTTGTCACAGTTAGATATGCACACCATCGCATCGGCGCAGTGTGCGTTTACCATATATTCAACGGAGTCAGCTATTAGATCTCGTGAAGGTAAAGAATACAGCATACCCCCATGGCCCATGGCGATCCCGTCATCAATGGCTATCGTATTAAACTCACGCGGCACACCGCCTGCTTCTCTGATGGCATCAGCCATTAAATCACTGAGCTGATTAAGGTGTACATGACCAGGTACAAATTGCGTGTATGAATTGACTACCGCGATCATCGGTTTATGGAAATCTTCGTCCGTCATACCTGTCGCACGCCAAAGTGCTCTCGCGCCTGCACGTTTACGACCTTCTGTCGTTGTTTTACTTCGTAACTTAGCCATGTATACCCCTTTTTCTCATTTTTACCGATACCCGGTAATACCTCATTCCCAAAAATAAATAATCTACAAAGTTTTAGCTATTCACGTAATCTAGCCAACCCTCTGGATCTTTCGCTTGCCCTTTGACTAAATCAAAATAAGCTTGCTGTAGCTCTGCCGTGATTGGTCCGCGTTTACCTGCTCCAACTTGGATCTTGTCAACGCTGCGCACAGGGACTACTTCCGCCGCAGTTCCCACCATGAAAAACTCGTCTGCCAAGTACAACGCTTCACGAGCAATTGGCTCTTCTCTGACTTCATAGCCACGCTCTTTTGCTAAATGAATAATGGTATCGCGGGTTAAGCCAGGTAATATACACGCTGTAGTTGGGGGTGTATAAAGCACGCCCTTTCTAACCATAAAGAGGTTTTCACCAGCACCTTCACTTAAGTAACCGTTCACATCCAGTGCAATGCCCTCTACATAGCCATTGCGTTTAGCTTCACCTGAAATCAACTGTGAAGAAAGGTAATTCCCCCCCGCTTTTGCGGCAGTTGGCATGGTGTTTGGCGCAAGGCGACTCCAAGATGACACGCACACATCCACCCCTTCAGCCAAGCTATCTTCACCAAGGTATGCCCCCCACTCCATCGCCGCGACTGTTACATCAGCAACATGTGATTTAGGGTTAAGCCCTAGCCCGACATGGCCTAGAAACGCAAATGGTCTCAAGTAAGCATTGCTGAATCCATTTTCTTTAACCGCCTGCTTACAAGCTGCTTTAACCTCTTCTTGAGAAAACGGGATCTCCATACGATAAATTTTCGCGGAGTCAAACAAACGCTGAATATGATCGTCCAAGCGAAATATGGCAGGACCATTTGGCGTATCATATGCTCTGATCCCCTCGAATACCGAACTGCCATAGTGTAGTGCATGGCTCAATACATGCGTTGTCGCCTCTTGGTAAGGGATCATTTCACCGTTGTGCCAAATAAGTTCTGATGTTTGTGTCATTCTTTAAAACCTTAATATTGTTATATTGCCTGCTGCTGTAATGTATGCAAATCAACCGACTGCACATCCACTAGCTTATTTAATTGTGATGTTAATAGATAGATAGGTTTCTCACTATCTACTGTCATTTTGACGAGAAACAACTCATCCTGCCCCTCTAATTGCAGTTGCATTAGACGAAATCCACGGTGTCGAGCCACACGTAGAAAACGCTCAACAGCAACGCTTTGATTTTTTACAGCCACAGTTAATTGATGTTTCATTGTGTGTTCTCCGTTAACATTTCATCATTTGCCGCACCCGGCGGTACAAGAGGCCAAACATTTTCTTTGTCATCAATACAGGCATGTAAAATGTAAGGACCAGAGCTATTTACTAGTTTTTCAATTGCATCATCTACTTCCGATGCATGTGTGATAGTTTGTCCAGGGATACCAAACACAGCGGCCAGCTGTACAAAATCAGGGTTATCCGACAAGTTTGTTTCACTATATCGCGCCGAGAAAAACAACTCTTGCCACTGTCTCACCATACCTAGCCTTTGGTTGTCTAGAATAACTATCTTGACGGCAAGATTATTTCTTCTGATGGTCGCTAACTCTTGGATATTCATCATGATGGAACCATCGCCTGAAACCGTGATAACCATATTGTCCGGGCGCGCAATTTTCGCCCCAATTGCCGCCGGTAGGCCAAATCCCATAGTACCAGCGCCGCCACTGCTGAGATGGTTGCTCGGATGACTGAATTTCATATGCTGTGCAACCCACATTTGATGCTGGCCCACATCGCAACAAACAACCGTATCTTGAGGTACATCTTGGCTCAATTTATTAAGCAAATAAGGCGCAAAAACTTTCTCCCCAGGGTAGTCATAGCGCCAAGCATACTCTCGCTGCATATGGCTGATATGCTCACGCCAATCCGCAGGCGCCAAAACTCCCTGTAATAGAGGCAAAGAGACATTTAAATCAGCCACCAATGAAGCCGCTGCTGGCTTGCGTTTGCCTATTTCTGCAGCATCAATGTCTAAGTGGATCACTTTTGCTTTCGCCGCAAACTTGGCCAAATTTCCCGTCACCCGATCGTCAAACCGAGCACCGATACATACTAGTAAGTCACATTCTTGCACAGCCAAGTTCGCCGCCTTGGTCCCGTGCATACCCAGCATGCCCAAATCGTACTCGTATTCAGGTAAAACACTGCCAAGCGCTTTCAAAGTGGACACTGCAGGCATCTGGGTTTGCTCCAAAAATGCCATCAATGCAGGTTGTGCATCTGCGCTATGAACGCCACCACCGACATACGCCACTGGCTTTGAGGCTTTTCTCAATAGCTCATTAGCCAAAGCTAGATCATTTAATATCGGCGCTTCTTGCGTCTGAGTGTCTGCACTCCAAGGAGAAAAAGGCACTAGTGCTTGTTGAATATCCTTTGGAATATCAACTAATACAGGTCCAGGTCTACCAGATACCGCTAAGTGCATCGCCTGTTGCAGTACTTCAGCCAAATCCTCTGCACGCTCTACCATAAAACTATGTTTCGTACAGGATAAGGACATCCCCAAAACATCAACCTCTTGGAATGCATCTGAGCCAATCGCCGCAGTAGGAACTTGTCCAGTGATTGCCAAAAGCGGAACCGAATCCATCATTGCATCAGCCAGTGCCGTCACTAAATTCGTAGCGCCAGGCCCCGAAGTAGCAAAACAAACACCTAACTTACCCGTGCTGCGTGCATAGCCAACTGCCGCAAACCCTGCTCCTTGCTCATGGCGAGTTAAATAATGCTTGAGTGGCGCACCATATAACGCATCGTAAATCGGCATAATTGCCCCGCCTGGGTAGCCGAATACGTCTGAGATCCCCTGTTTAACAAGGATATCGATTACCATTTGTGCGCCTGTCATTGTTTTGCTCATTGCCCTTTGCTCTGTTTTTTTGCCCTAAAACGAAAAAGCCCCCCGAACTTTTCAGTGCGGGGGGCTTTTAGCTGATTCTTTTCTTACAGCACTACAAAGCCCCCGCGGTAATAATAATCACCACGTTGATAATCACGACTAGTAGTTTTGCTGTTAGTAACATAAATCCAAATCCAAAAAATTGTACTGTGCTTGATTGCATCCACTGGCAGACGAATACTGTCTGCCTGTTCTTTATTCTATTAGTAACCTGCGACAGGTGACATGTCAACCATAAAAACTATGCCATTTCATTGTAAAAAAACAGAAATAGAGAAATAAAAAACCCAAAAACAACCCATTTACGACATTTTAATTCAAAACAATAGGGGCAAACTTACATTAGGGTAAACTACCTCAATATATCGAAGACAATTATGCATGTCAGATTTCTGTATTAAATTTTTGTGATTTACTTATTCAATTGATTATGATGTTTAATCCAAGACATAAAAGGACCACCGCAGTGAAACACATTTTGTTTTTTAAATTAGTCTCGTCATTTTGCTTATTGCTGTTTTTTAGCACACTAAGTCAAGCTGCTCCAGCACTGTGGAGCGTAGAAAAAAACGGGGTGACTTCCTATTTATTCGGTACTGTTCATGTTGGTGATCCAAGTATGCAAGGATTGCCTGGCAAGGTTAAAAGTGCCATTGAGCAGGCTGAGAATACCGTTGTAGAGCTCAATATGAGCGCGCTGTCAGCATTTGAAATTCAGACTAAAACAGCCGCATTTATTGCCAATTCCAATAGCCGCCCTCTGCCACTGGCAGTCTCCCAAAAAGTTTATAAACAACTCGAAGCCTATTTTACCAAGCGGGGGATCAATATCGCACTATTCAACAGTACGCCAGCGTGGGCTGTTATGCTCACAATTGTGCAACTTGAATATCAAAAAGCGGGATTAACTGATACTTATGGCATAGATAAACAAGTTATTGCACACGCAATTAAACATAAAAAAAACATTAAAGAGCTGGAGTTATTTGAGCAACAATTAGAAATGTTCAGCCAGATCGCGATTATGAGCGATGAGATGGTGACACAAACTCTCTCTCAAATGGAAGAAGCTGATAAATTCATTAAAGATATGATAGAAGCCTGGAAAACAGGTGATGATGCTAAACTGGGCAAGTACTACGAGCTGAGCTTTGATGACTCAAAATATGCACGGCTTGCCGAACAAGTTCTCGTAATTGATCGCAACCATACCTGGGTTCGCACTCTTGCCCCCAATATGGGTAAAACATCGCATTTCATTGCCGTAGGTGCACTGCACTTGCCCAAACAACACGGCCTGATTGAATTGCTAAAAGCGCAAGGCTTTAAAGTGAAGAGAATATAAATTGGTCGGTGTAAGGATGCCTTGCACCGCTCCTTTTATCTACCAAGAAAACTCCGCCACCTAACCTAACCATCTTAAAAACCGTTAATTATTACAGTGAGTCGTTCACTACCGAGGGGGTGATTAGCAGTTCGACCTTTTCTCGTAAGGTTTTTAAATCCACAGGTTTAAATAAATGGGCATTCGCACCTAATTCATACACTCTATTAATAGCCTGCTCCGTGGTATTTGCGGTAAGCACCAAGATGGGCAACTCTAGTCCAAGGTTATGGCGGATCATTTTTATTGCCGTGAAACCATCCATCACAGGCATATTTAAATCCATCAATACCAAACTAAACTCTTGCTTTTGTAGCTCAGATAGCGCTTCTTGCCCATTTACTACATGTATTACTGACAGGCCCAACTTTTCCAATAATGTCACGACAACACGCGCATTTAGTAAGTTGTCCTCCACCAATAAAGCCGGATTTTCTCGACTCAATTCAAACGGTGTCAATGCAGCTGATTTAGCCACTTTCACCGGGATCTCTAATAATACCTGCGTACCGCTTGGTATATTATCCGTAAAACTCATTTCGCCACCGAGCATATTGATGATGAGCTGTGCGCGAGTCAGCCCCAACTGCATACCTTGATAATTCTCCTCTTCATCAATTTTGGCTTGGGTTTGACTTATACCTGGCCCGGTATCTGTGATCAGGCAGTGAAAGATGGCTTCTTCTTCACTCCTTTGATGACAATCCGCTTCTAGCCTCACTTCTCCGTATTCAGTGTATTTCACAGCATTATCTAATATTTGCCCAACCAACCAAGCTAACCGATTGTGATCACAATCGACAACTTGAGATAAACCAGACCCTAAGTCCGTTGTAAAATTTAATGATTTTTGCTGTAGCAGAGGCTTATAAATTGCTAACGAGTGAGACAAAGTATCAAATAGACAAGCGGTTTTATTGTCTAACTTAATTTCTTTATTCTCTGATAGAACATTGTAATCATCTATTGCTGAGAGCAGAATATTGAGCTGCTTTGCAGCGTGCTCGACAACCTCTAAATGAGCAGGTTGAGCTGATTCTTTAAACAGCGCAAGATACCCCATAACGGCTTGCAGTGGTGTACGCATCTCGTGACTTGCTCGCGCCAAGAACTCACTCTTACTACGCTTCAAGCGATTGGCTTCAATGCGCAGTGTCTGAAGCCGCGTAATTTTATTTTGAATGCTTTTTTCCATCGGATAGAAAATCCAACGCGCTTCAATAATGAGGATCAGCATGCCAAATAGCCAAATAAATAACTCGACATTTTGCAGCTTCTTTACTTTGTTAGTAGCAACTAACTCATGTAGTGTAACCGCCTGATCTAGTGCAACTAAAAGTTCGTTGGCTCGAGATTGCACTTGGATTAATTTTTCGACTTTCAAATTGCCGACAAGGGCTAGGCTATGCGCAGTTTTGACTAAATCAATGTACTCTTCAACCCGTGCTGCCAATGCAACCGGGGGGTGAAAATAAAACTGTTGCAGGTCAGAAGATAAATGACTATATCTACCACCCGACTTTGCTAATAAAAAAGCTTGGTTTTCAGCCATTTTATCTAATGCATCACGCAGCATTTGCTGTTCATCAAACGTACCTGGATGCTCGCGTATGTACTCAGCCCCTAATAGTAACGCCGTTTTTTGCGACAGCATTCTCTGCATCCCCGCCGTATTGATCACGTAAGTACTGGCAGCTTGCTGAGACAAGAGTATCTGCATTGTTGCCATCGCCGTAGTGATGACAATGATCATAATAGAAATCGCTAAAATATACCTGAAGCGAAATGTTTTCAATATCTTAAGCAACCGGCTGCCTCCGTGTTTGGCGCAAAATAATAGAGATAAAATTGAGCTGTATACAAACAGAAGTGTAGCTTAATTTCAGTCTTTTACAGATTGGAGCTTGACACCTAGACGGCCAAAATGTTTCAATCCCGTCTGACCCTATTATCGCAAAATAGCTGTAATGGCTATTTTGAGGGCTGGAAGAGGTGCGTTATTCAGGTAGCTAAATTGAGGAGAGCAAACTCCGATGACATTTAGTGAGGGGAATTAACGCCGAGAAGAAATCATCTTTGCTAATTGATTTTTTCGGGCGCATGGGCTGAATCCCAGCGACTGTCACCAACATATTTGGTGGAGAGCTTCTGGTCTTAGAAAGATAAGGCCATGCCTTATGCTATTTTAAGTCCATTGCTCTTCGAATTTTAATTGTTCGGAAGCTGGATTTGCACTTCAAGTCACCTTCCGAGCTGCATTTAAGTTCGGTAGAGATGAAATCTAAATACAACTTATCTGACTACCCGTTATGGACAGCGCTTGTTACGCCGTTCGACGATAACAACCACGTTGATTTTCACACGTTAGCGCAACTAGTACTTGCACAACAACAAGCTGGTAATGGCATACTTTTACTCGGTAGTACCGGTGAAGGGCTTGCACTGTCACAGCAAGAGCAGCGCGACATTGTGCGTTATGTTTGTGAGCTGTCGCCAACGGTGCCATTGATGGTTGCTATTGGCGGCCATGATCTTGCGTTACAACTCGACTGGGTTGAATTTTGCAACACCCAACCGATCGATGCCTTTTTGGTTGGCTCACCGCTCTACGCGAAGCCAGGTAACGTGGGCCTGACACACTGGTTTAAAACATTATTGGATGCCAGTAATCACCCATGCATGTTGTACAACGTTCCTGGACGCAGCGCTGTTTCAATAAGCCCAAATGTTATTGAAAATCTTGCTTCCCATCCCAAACTATGGGCGCTCAAAGAAGCCAGTGGTGATATTGCTACCTTTGAATCTTTCCGCAAAGCATCACCTGATCTCGCTATTTATAGTGGAGACGATGGATTGATGCCGTACTTTGCACAAGCGGGCGCAGCAGGCCTTGTCTCTGTTGCTGCCAATGCTTGGCCTCAGCAAACAGCAGAGTTTGTAAAGCGCTCGCTTGCTGGCACGTTTCCAAATTTATTTACCACTTGGACAGACGCGGTAAACAGCTTGTTTAGCGTAGCCAACCCGATCCCCGTCAAGGTCTTAATGCACTTGCAAGGACAGCTGGCTTCGCCGCGTCTTCGCCCACCACTGACCCACTTAGAGCTCAGTGACACAACGTTTATCAAAACCGCAAATTCAACTATTTTATCTTGGAGTTAAGGAAGTATACATGAGCTGGTTAACCCTATTAAACAACCTAGAAAATGGCACTGTTCGCGCAGCGACACAGGATGAACAAGGCAACTGGCATGCCAATGTCGAGGTCAAAGAAGGTATCCTAGAAGCCTTTAGAAACGGTACAAATACAGAATACCCAGGAGGCTTTGTCGACAAAGATAACTTAGCACCTCAAGGATTCGCGGCTGAAGCCGGTGTGAGAATGGTCCCAGGTGGAAGCAGCGTTCGACGTGGCGCATATGTCGCTTCAGGCACAATTATTATGCCACCAGCTTACGTGAATATCGGTGCGTATATCGATGAAGGTACTATGGTAGATAGCCATGCTTTGGTTGGCTCTTGTGCACAAATTGGTAAAAATGTGCATCTCAGCGCGGCCGTACAGGTAGGCGGTGTATTAGAGCCGGTCGGGGCAAGCCCAGTGGTCGTGGAAGACGATGCTTTCATTGGCGCAGGTTGCGTTTTAGTTGAAGGCGTTGTAGTGAAAAAAGGCGCTGTATTGGCACCTGGCGTACGTCTCTCTGCAAGTATTCCTGTGTATGACTGCGTTAACGAAAGGGTATTAGAAAAAGGCGAAGCAATCCCTGAAAATGCCATTGTTATCCCAGGCTCTCGCCCTGCAAATGGTGAATGGGCACAACAGCAAGGTCTAAGCTTGTCCTGTGCTCTTATCGTCAAATACCGCGATGAGCAAAGTGATGCAGCCCTTGAGTTAGAAGAGGTGCTTCGCTAATGTCTGCTTTGAGTACGCCAGTAAAAACAGCGATTTCTGCTCTGGCGCAGAACCAGCATGAACCGTTCTATTTTTACGATTTAGATGCGTTGCACGCTCACCTGAGACAATTAAGTGAACAAACCGTTGTGAAACTTTGGTATGCAGTCAAGGCAAACCCATTGTCTAGTATTATTCAAACATTAGACCAAGCGGGATTTGATTTTGATGTTGCCAGTAGCGGCGAATTGCAACAGGTTTTAGCACAAGGCATCGATGCGAACCGCGTACTCAATACAGGACCAGCTAAGTCCAAACGCCAAATTGAAGAATTCTTAAACTCAGGTGTAACCACCTTTGTAGCGGAAAGCCTCAATCAGGTTGCTTGGCTGCAAGATGCAGCCAAGCGTCATAATGCTCAATTACGTATCTTGCTACGCGTTCAGTTACGCTGGCCCGATAATGAAAAAAACCCATTAGGCGGAGATAGCTTAACGCCATTTGGTTTAGGAACACAGGAATGGTCATCACTGTCTATCAGTGAATATGATCATTTGGATTTTGTCGGTCTGCATATCTTCCAGTGGGGTAATATGCTAGATGCGGCAAAATTAGCTTCTCTATGGCAGCAAATGATAGACCCACTCGTGACTTTAGCCGAACAACTCAATATCAATTTGCGTGTTTTAGATTTAGGTGGAGGCTTAGGCATTCCTTACACCGCATCTCAATCTGCGATTGATTGGTGTGCTATTTTAGACAGCTTAGAAAACATTAAGAAACAAGCCAATGTAGATGAGCTGTGGATGGAGCTAGGTAGGTATGCGGTGGGTGAATGCGGCTATTATATTAACCCTGTTGTGGAACAAAAGCGCAACTACAGTAGCAATCAGTTGATACTAGCAGGCGGCATAAATCATATTTTGCGCCCGGCAGTAACCGCACAGGCATTTCCCGCCGAGCTGTTACGTGACAGCAGCTCTGCACCGAAGACGTTTACCCTGCACGGCCCACTATGCACAGCCTTAGATCACTTGGGGGAACATACGCTTCCAAGCGATATATCCGAACAAGATTGGATTGTATTTAGTCAGTGTGGTGCCTATGGTTTCACTGAAAGTATGCCCTACTTTCTCTGCCATACCCTGCCAAGCGAGTACACCTACCAGTCCGGTCAAACACGCTGCGTTAGGCCCCCACTGACACCGCAGAATTATTTGAGGTAACCATGAATCAGATAACCCAAACATCCATTCAAGTTGCAGAGCTGGCTAACGGCCAAGCTATGTCGATCCCTGTTTTTACTGTTGGTGATCAGAACGAAGGGCCCAAAGTCTACATTCAAGCAAATATGCATGGCGCCGAAGTGCAGGGCAATGCCGTGATCTATGCTTTACTAGAAAAGCTAAAAACCGTTCAATTGCGCGGTTCAATTACCTTGGTTCCCTATGCAAATCCGATTGGATGTAATCAGAAGTCAGGAGAGTTTACACTGGGCCGCTTTGACCCCATCACCGGAGAGAATTGGAATCGCCTGTATCATGATCATACTCATCTGGTCGCTGACTTTGCCGAAAAGTACGTTGATGCTTCTGAGCAAGTGATCCGCAGTGAATTTAAACAGCTATTAATTAGTAAAACGGATGAGATACTTACCCAACCGTTACACCAGCTCAAAACCGGCAAGCGCATTGCAGTCAATCTTCAACGTCTTGCTCATGAGGCTGACTTAGTCCTTGATTTACATACGGGACCTGTTTCTGCAAAACACTTGTACTGCCCAGAATATGCACAGGCGAGCGCTAAATACTTTGACATTCCTCACACATTACTGATACCTAATGAGTTTGATGGTGCAATGGACGAAGCTTGTTTTTGTCCTTGGTGGCAACTCAGCGAGGCGTTCAGCGCACTAGGTAGGGATTTTACAACGACAAATGAGGCATTTACTGTAGAGCTTGGATCTCAGGAGCACATTGACCTGAGCGAAGCACAACAAGATGCCGATAGCCTCCTGAGCTATCTAACTCATAAAGAAGTGATCCTAGACAGTACGTACCAACCTAAACCAATACAACGATATGCTTGCTATTTGCAAGACTATGTAGCCTTTTACGCCCCGATAGGCGGTATGGTGGAATACCAAGCTGCGCTTGGTGGACATATTAAAGCCGGAGAGACACTCGTCAATATTTTGCGTATGGACAAATATGCGCAAGGCGAGGCTTTAAACCCGATTACGTTTGACAGTGATGCCATTGCCATATTGCACTTTGCTTCTGCAAGTGTAAACCAAGGTACCGAACTGTATAAGTTATTTACTAATTACTTTGAACTCTAAAAAATTGCGTGAGAGTAGGTAGGTCTGAGACTTACTTGCTAAGGTGTGGTGACATGGTCGCCACCCTTTTTTTAATTTTTCACCATATCTCTAGTGCCTACCATCTTTAGAAATCCTTTTGCGTATTTGAATTTATCTCACTTTACAAGCGGTTGAATTTTAAACAACCTATTAATTCGTTAATGCAGATTTTTAAAAGGAAATAATGATGAAAATGCAAATAAATAAAAAACACCTAAAAACCCTGTCACAAGATAAACAATTGCTACCTAATGAAAACACGCCCCATGTAGCTGGCGGTACAGGGTCATGGCCGACACCTGCAACTACTACAGTTAGACAGAGAACTTGCCCGACTGGCGATGCTTGTAAGACTAATCAGGGGATTTACTGCGTTACACGTTAGGCCCCCCCCCCTTAAAAGTAAAAAAGCCAACGTGTGCACACGTTGGCTTTTTTGTCATTTACACTCGGTAAGCTATGGGCGAGGAATAAACCCTAATGCGTCATAAACCGATTTCAGTGTTTTTTCGGCGCGTTCACCTGCTTTTTCTGCACCACTGCGCATAATATTGTCAAGAAGCGCCTGATCAGCTCTAATTTCTTTAAAGCGCTCTTGGATTGGCGTTAACATTTCAACCACAGCAGCAGCCGTATCCTTTTTCAAATGGCCATACATTTTATCTTCGTATTCTGGCACAAGTGCTTCTACTGAACGGCCCGTTGCAACTGACAGTAAAGTTAGCAGATTAGATACACCCGGTTTCTCTTGTCGGTCAAAATAAATACGCGCCTGTTCGTCCGAGTCCGTCACGGCTTTTTTGAGCTTTTTCTCAATCTTTTTTGGTTCGTCTAATAGCAAGACAAACGCATTTGGATTGTCATCAGACTTTGACATCTTTTTCAACGGATCTTGCAAGCTCATAACGCGCGCGCCTAGCTCAGGAATGTACGGCTCTGGTACTTTGAATACATCACCATAAATATTGTTGAAACGCGTCGCAATGTCACGTGTGAGCTCTAGGTGTTGCTTCTGATCCTCACCCACTGGTACTTGATCTGCTTGATACAATAAAATATCGGCAGCTTGTAACACTGGGTATGAGAATAAACCGACGTTGACATTATTCGCATGCTTCGACGACTTGTCTTTGAATTGGGTCATGCGATTCAATTCACCCATTTGTGCATAGCAGTTTAGTACCCAGCCTAACTGCGCATGTTCAGGTACTTGAGACTGAACAAAGAGTGCCGACTTCTCAGGGTCGATACCACATGCTGTGTACATAGCAATGCCATCTAATACACGCTCGCGCAAAGCGGCAGGGTCTTGGCGCACAGTAATGGCGTGAAGATCAACTAACATAAAGAAACAATCGTGATCTTCTTGTAGCTTAAGCCACTGGTTTATGGCACCTACGTAATTGCCTATTGTCATACCACCGGTTGGCTGAATGCCACTTAATACTACTGGTTTTGTCATCTTGTTCCTTTATCTCAATTATGGTTTGTTAAAATGGGAATTATATCTGAGAACTGCTCACAGAGGTACTGTGGATTAAATTGCGAGAGTGCTTCCCCCTGATTATACCCATAGTTCAAAGCGATCACAGGCATATCCGCACTGTGTGCCGCTAAAATATCACTTTTGGAATCACCTATCATAATGGCTTGAGAAGCGCTCACACCGAGTTGTTTACACGCTTTCTCAAGCAATTGAGGATCTGGTTTCTTGTTTCCATCATCACCACATACGATAACATCAAAATGCTTGTCAATGTTAAGTTTTTGCAAAAGTTGTAATGTAAATACTCTATCTTTGTTCGTCACTAATGCTTTTGGTACACTCCCGAGTTCATATAGGCCTATTTCTACACCGGGGTAAAGCTCGGCATACTCACCGACTAACTCTTGGTAGTGTGCTTTAAATCTCTCTGTTGCTTGTTTGACAAGCGTCGCTGAGAGATCAGGGTTAATCTCACTATCACAGCTCAGTCCACGCTGAACGAGCTTGTCTATGCCATTTCCAACCCATTGTTGTACCTGCATTTGTGAAACAACAGGAAAAGCAACATCTGATAGCGCCAAATTGAGCGCTAAGTGCATATCTTGAATACTGTTGACTAAGGTGCCATCAAGATCGAATAAAATCCCTTCGATATTCATTAGCGTACCTTAGCGAGTTCTTGACGCATTGCATCAATAACCGATTTATAATCAGGTTGATTAAAGATAGCTGAACCCGCCACAAACATATCTGCGCCAGCTGCTGCGATTTGCGCAATATTGTCTACCTTCACACCGCCATCGACCTCTAAGCGAATTTTTTTACCTGATGCTTCGATACGCTCTCTTACTTGTTTTAGTTTATCGAGTGTATTGGGAATAAAGCTTTGCCCACCAAAACCTGGGTTCACTGACATCAGTAATATTTGATCAACTTTGTCCATAACATAGTCAAGGCAATGTAATGGCGTAGCAGGATTAAGTACCAAGCCTGCCTCACACCCCTGCTCTTTGATCAAAGCAAGACTGCGATCAACATGTTCACTCGCCTCTGGGTGAAATGTAATGATGTCAGCACCTGCTTTGGCAAAGCTTGGGATCAACGCATCTACCGGTTTAATCATTAAATGCACGTCAATTGGCGCTGTAATACCATAATTTCTTAGTGCCTCACAGATCATTGGCCCAAATGTCAGATTTGGTACATAGTGATTATCCATCACATCAAAATGCACGACGTCTGCACCTGCATTAATTACTTTTTCAACATCGCTACCTAGACGTGCGAAGTCGGCTGACAAAATAGATGGTGCAATTAGAAATTCAGGTTGTGCATTTACTGAAGACATGAGTTCCCCTTAAAGTTAGCTTCCGCCGCTACTTTAACTTAAATTGCCCGGAAATACACGGGCAAGCAATTGCCAATTTGCGAGCAACTTACAGAGAAAAGAGATAAATCGATTGTTTAATAAATATCCATAGTGTACTATTTAAGGATAGCTAATCGCTGAGGGGATGGTTATGGTAACATGGCTTCAAACACGGACAGTATTGTTGGCAATCGCAGCTGTGGTTTCGGTAGGTGTATTTTCATTTGGAGATAACGATATTGAAACGGCTCAGTTTAGTCAGTGTGAGTGTGTCGACTCAACTTATAATTATAATGAACAGCACTGCAAACGCGAAGCACATACAAGTTGGTATGCGTGGTTAACTGGTGGTAGCAGCAATGCACAGTTTCACTACCTAGATTTATTAGAGCTTTTAATTGGCTCTGATGACCAACAAGACAGTTCGAGCATTTCTAAAATTTAATTGACAGCATAAAGGACGCATCATGATGGTTTTCTTAAGCATCTTTCAGAGCGTCCTCGCTGCTATGTTTGGCGTACAGAGCAGCAAAAAATACCACCGCGACTTCAAGAGTAGTCACTTTTGGCCATACGCCGTCATCGCAACCCTTTTCGTAGTCATCTTCGTTGTTAGCTTAATTTTTCTTGTTGATGGTGTTATTGCTACCGCACAAAATCATTAATTACGTGATGAATGTGCGCTATACAGCGCCATCAGTTCATTGACTTTATTGCGCCCATTCCCTTTTGGACTGATTGTCCTTTTTACTTGAATTACATCCAAATGCGCCTCACTGTATATTTTTCTCGTCCATACAGTTTCATGATTTGAGATAAGTACAGGTTTGTTGTTATCAAATGCGGCACGCTCAGCTAGATTTGCCAACTGGGCTTGATCATCAAGGTTAAATCCACCCTTGGCATAGCTTGTAAAAGAGGCTGTTTTGCTCAGAGGTACATAGGGAGGATCACAGTAAATCACTGAGTTTTTAGGTAACTGTTTAAACACTTGTTCATAGCTTAAACAGGTGAAGGTTGCATTTTGGGCCTTCTCGGCAAAATGGTATAACTCATTTTCTGGAAAATAGGGCTTTTTGTACTTACCAAAGGGCACATTGAATATCCCCTTTAAATTATATCGACACAGCCCGTTATAGCCATGGCGATTCATATAAAGAAACAAAATGGCCCGTTCATAAACATCAACGCACTCGTTAAATTGCTGACGATATTCATAGTAAGCATCCGCACAGTTATTTTGCTCAACAAATAACTTTTTCGCATCTGCGATAAACTCATCCGGTGCACGCTGAATTTCTTTATACAAGTTAATTAAATCGGCATTGATGTCATTCAACACATAACGCTTAAAATCGCTATTTAAAAACACAGAGCCAGCACCCACAAAAGGCTCAACCAAAGTTTCTGCCTCACTGTTTGCACTGCGCAATCGTTTAGTGATCTCTTCCACTAAACTATATTTTCCGCCTGCCCATTTAAGAAAGGCTCTGGTTTTTTTCTGCATGATCGATCTAATTACTCAAAAGTAGCGGGATTTTACACTATTTTTTTTACTGTGACTGTTGGATTTGCTGCTTTATTTGGGAGATCCGTTTAAAAAAGGGCTTAGCAGCCAATAATTCAGCATTTAAATTACCTCGAGCCAATTTAGCGTCATCTAGCTGAGCAAAAGGTGCCAAAGTAACAAACCACCAAACCTTGCCATTTCTGTTCACTTCAGCCACTTTAATGTTAGGCAAAGCATGTTTAGCAATGAAATCATCGGCCACTTTTCTTTCCGTCACAGCCAACAACTGAATGCTCCACTCCGTATCAGATCTTAATAAAAACCACTGATTATCATAAGATATATCTACTCTGTGATCGGTATTTTCAGACACTACTTGAGCGCTTGCTTCTGTTTGAGTCTCTGCGCGTTTGTTCGGCTGTAATGCTGTAACAACTTGCGCTACATCTTGCTCGCCAAGTTCAGGACCGAGCTCTGTGGCACTAGTTTCACTGCGCTGCATAGTATCGACTGCCACTTCACTATTAGTTACACTGCTCGACGGCGCTGATAACAATGCATTCAATACAGCTGAGACTTGTTCTTGCTCTGGCTTATTTTGTACCTCAAGTTCGCTTTGAGCAGACTTAGATACCGCCTCAACTTCTGGTTGCACTTGCTTTGCTTCAAGCACATGCTCTGCCTCAAGCACAGTCGGCTCAGATAAAATAGCGGTCTGTTGCTTCGCTATTTCTTGCTTTGTTCCTAATAGATCAAGTAACTGCTTATTGTACAAAGCAGCTACCAAACACAAAGTGAGGATCAGTGAAAAGGCAGCAATAAAAAAGTGCTTTTGTTTCAACCTTGGCTGCAAACCCGCTCTTAAATCAAGCTGCTGCTCTTCTTGTTGCCAATCAAGCAGTACACTTGGGTTGCCCCGAGCTTCGGTTAAGAATGTTTTAAATATAGGATCATCATCAGGCGGCAACTGCGTAAAAAACATTTTCATCAATTGCTTGGATTCAGCATGCGACAGCGGCTCCAAATGAATATCCAATGCATTCGGCAACATATTGGGTGCTTGTGCAGTGACTAATATGTAAAGGGTGTTTGGCGCTCTTACTGCGAGATTTTGCAGCTCCTGGATCAGTTCATCACTGAGGTGTCTTGCACCATCAAGTACCCATAAACACGGCTCTGCTGGTTGCTCGCTGTTTAAAACGAAAAAATTTTCCGTCAGTGAAAGTTTTTGATCTACCAGAGGCGCTCGAAAAGTGTGCTCCATCAGCTGTCGAACAATATCGACATCTTTGGTGTGTGCACTTAATTGAATAAAGGCTTTCGAAAAATCACTGTATTTATCTGTTATAAAGCTTTCAGCCAAATAGCTTTTACCCAAGCCTGAATTGCCGACCAGACAAATTAAGCTCTGCCCATATTCAAATTGCATTGCAATTCTATCGACCAAGGCAGAACGGCTTGGCAATATTTGAGACTGCATTACTGCCCTATTAAATGACCTACATTAGCATCAGACACGTCATCTACCAGCTCACATACACCTAGCGAAGTTGGTACTATAAATCTGATTTTACCTTTTTTATTTTTCTTGTCTTTGCGCATATGGTGAATAAACTGCTCAGACGTCATTTCTGTTGGGGGTGAAGTTGGCAAATCATATTGAGCCAGCAAGTTGCGAACACGTGTTACTTCTGCTTTGTTAATGTCACCTCGCTGTTGCCCAAGCTCCATGGCCAGTGCAATGCCCGCCGCAACCGCTTCACCATGCAGCCAATTGCCATAACCCATTTGCGCCTCTATAGCGTGGCCAAAGGTGTGTCCCAAATTAAGCAATGCACGCAAACCCGCTTCTTTTTCATCTTTAGCAACAATTTCTGCTTTGATTTCACAGCAGCGATAAATAATTTGATTAAGGCTCTCAGTATTGAGCGATTTTAATTGGGTCGCATCACTTTCTAACTTTGTTAGAAAATCAGCATCATAGATAAGACCATATTTTATCACCTCAGCCATGCCGGCAGAAAACTCCCGTGCGGGCAAAGTATTTAACGAGTTGGTATCGATAAAAACGGCTTTAGGTTGATAAAACGCACCAATCATGTTTTTCCCAAGAGGGTGATTAACTGCCGTTTTACCACCCACAGATGAATCTACCTGAGAAAGTAATGTTGTTGGTATCTGAATGAATGGCACACCACGTTGGTATGCTGACGCAACAAACCCAGTTAAATCTCCGATAACACCGCCGCCTAAGGCGATTAAACAAGTATCTCTGCCACAGTTATTTTCGAGTAGGAAGGCGCAGATTTTCTCAAACCAATCTAAGGATTTGTACTGTTCGCCATCTGGAATAACAAAGTGTAGTGGAGATAAGTCGCTGAGTTGAGATTCAATGACTTCGAGATAAAGAGGTGCAACTGTTTCATTGCTAATGATCACAGGGCGACTTTGACCTACGTGTTCAATTAATCGCCCTTTGTCCGATAGTAGATTTTCTCCAATATAGATGGGATAGCTCCGCTCGTTTAAATCCACATTCAATTCAAGCATCACTACACCCTCCTTTTTATATTGGCAATTAAAAATCTAATTTATCGATAATTTGATTTGCTACTACTTTGGCACTTTGCTCATCAGTGCGTACAACAATGTCAGCCACTTCGCTATATAAGTGGTTTCGTTGCTCAGCCAAATCTTCTAAAATTTTTCTTGAGTCTTCACCAGTCTGCAATAAAGGACGGCGCTTATCTCGCTGTGTTCGAGCCACTTGTTTTTCAATGGGTGTTTCTAAATATACTACAATCCCACGAGCTGACAGTTTGTTGCGCACTTCTTTACTGATCACCGAACCACCGCCTGTCGCCAGTACGATACCCTGCTTCTCAGTTAAGTCTGAAATTACAGTTTCTTCACGCTTACGAAAACCTTCTTCTCCTTCGATATCAAAGACCCAAGCAATATCAGCACCCGTGCGGCGCTCTATTTCCTGATCCGAATCAAAAAACTCAAGGTGTAACTGATCGGCAATGTGACGACCAATTGTGCTTTTACCAGCCCCCATAGGGCCTACTAGAAATATATTACGTTTCTCAGCCATATCTATTTAGTACAAACGAACTCTAAAATTTGAAATAAAACCCCGCCTAACGACCTGGCCCCAAAATTAAGGAGGGGATTATCTCAGTATTCTATTCAACATTTCAAGTCAAAAGGCGTAAAATCCGCCTTTATTTGTTAATTTGTCACCATTACAAATTGTCATTCATAATTCTGGGCGTGACAAAAATCAATAACTCTCTCTTTTCATTAATCTCTTTGGTGTTTCTAAACAACACCCCAAGATACGGCACATCTCCAAGAAGTGGTACTTTACTCACCGCATTTGTTGTTTCTTGTTGGTAAATACCGCCCAGAACAACAGTTTGGCCGTTGTCGACCAACACTTGGGTCTGGATTTGTTGGGTGTTAATTGCCACAGCAGGACCATTGGCGGTTTGTACTGTATCACCTCGCGTATCTTGAGTGATAATTAAATCTAAAATAATTTTATTATCTGGTGTAATTTGCGGTGTTACTTCCAAACTTAACACGGCCTTTTTAAATTCAACAGACGTTGCCCCACTAGAGGACGCTTCAACAAAGGGGATCTCGGTACCTTGCTCTATTCGGGCCGTTTTCTGGTTGGCCGTTGTGATACTCGGCGTGGCAATGATTTCACCTTTATTTTCTTGCTCAAGTGCCGACAACTCTAAGTCTATTAACGTGCCGTCAGACAGCTTGGCAATGTGCATACCAACACTCGCAGCAGTAGCAGGCGCGGGTAAATTCACATTCAATCTATCTTCCAGTCCCGGGATCGTCCCGCCAGACAGTAAATCAGCAGCAGTTAAATTACCAGATAATGCATCATTGCCCTGCTGATCGCTAAATCCCCAACGGATCCCCAAATCTTCTTGAATATTATCCGTCACGGTCACCATACGAGACTCAATACGTACCTGTTTGACAGGTACATCGAGTTTCTCAACCATCCGCCTGATACTTTCGATACTACGTGCGGTATCTTTAATTAATAATGTATTTGTTCTCGCATCGACAGAGACGCTACCACGTAAACTGATAATTGAGTTTACGTCAGTTTTAAGCAAGTCGGAAAACTCTTGTGCCTTTGCATAGTTCAACTGAATATATTCAGTATACAAAGGCTCTAGTTCCTCTACTTGTTTTCTCGCTTGCAACTCTTTTGCTTCTCGCGCACTCAACTCCTCAGAAGGTGCAACCATCAAGATAGAGCCTTCCATGCGTTTATCAAGGCCTTTAACCCGTAACACCACATCTAGCGCTTGATCCCACGGAACACCATCTAAGCGCAACGTAATATTACCCGATACAGAGTCACTGGTTACCAAGTTAAAATTATTGGTATCCGCAATTATCTGTAACACAGAGCGAACCGGGATATCTTGAAAGTTTAAGGTGATAGGCTGTCCCTGATAGGATTTGCTTTCACCAAATTGAAATTCATTACTGTCTTTCTCAACTGTCAAAGTGAAAATATTTTCTAGCTGCTGATAGTTGAATTTAAACGCAGAATTTGGCTCAATCACTATTCGCGTTTTAGTATCTTCTCGGAACGTTTCAATTTTACCAACGACTGTGCCAAAGTCTGTTACGTCCAACTCATATAAATGTTCATCCGGAATACTTATATGATGGAAATCAGCGATGATCTTATCACCCACTTGTTGCACATCTATTGCACTTTGCGCCGAATCTAAAAATGCGAGGATCTGTGCCGCCCCCTCTGAGGTGCGTTTAAAGTCAATACTCTGAATCCCATTAATATATTGACTTGCTTGCTCAACTGAACTCTCGTCTGGAATTGGTTGATCTGACACCTGCAGATACACCAAGTTATTTTTGACCGTTGTCTTATATAACTTTAGCTCTTCCAACATGATAGTAATTTTAAAGCCGTCAGACTCCATATTACTTTTAATTGCTCGGATCCCAGCTTTGTTAATTGCCAATTCCTTGAGGCTTTCTTCGAATTCCGCACCGACAAAAAACAGTTCCAATCGCGCTGGTTCACTCAAAACTTGTACTTGAGGCTCGGTTTCAAGCTGCTCATCGAACACCAACTGTAATTCAGTCTCTCCCGAGGCAATTGGGTTGTAACGTACATCATAGAGCATGGGGATAGCATGAGAGAGCATAGAAGCTCCTAAAAATGCACCGCCAATTAATGTTTTCGCAAAACTATTTGCTAGGTTGCGCGTCATAGTCGTATCACCTTTTTATTATTCACTCGCGCCCATTTCTTCAGCTTCAGGCATCTCAACTGTTGTGAGTCGCTCTTTCCAACAACCAGTACCGTCAGGGATAAGCTCCATTAACTCAATTCTATCAGAGTGCACACCTACTACTTCGCCATGATAGAGCCCCATATATTGCCCCTCTCGGATCCTATACAAACCTTGGTCAGCCGCTTTGATCAATGCCCAAGTTGTTACTTCTGTTGCAATTATGCCTTTCATAATAAGGTTGTCCAATGGGTATTTTTCCAGTGGATCTCTCAGTCTTTCGGGATCAGGATGAAGACAATTTTTAATTTGTACTAACCGACTCTCAATCACCTCAGGCTGCGGGGCAACAAAAGGACTTCGCAGATCAGATGCCTGATATTGGAAATGTTCAAAGCTCATCATTTCAGGAATTGGCTCTATATAAGGCGTTGCACTGGCTTGGACCCGATCAATAAACTCTTTTTGTTCTGCGGTATCATCATTGCATCCGGCAATAAGCAGTAAAGTGAGCAAGGTTGGCGCAAGCCGAATCATTGACTCTCTCCTTGCTCATATCGATAGGTTTTGGCGACCACACCAAAAACCAATGCGTTATTTCCCGCGTTTTCAATTCTAAAATCATGCAAGCTCACTATTCGAGGTAGCTGCGCAACTTTACTGACGAATTCGCCAAATTCATGGTAAGTACCGACAACTTCAAGATTTATTGGCAGTTCTGTATAAAATTCTTTTTTAACTTCTGGCAACCAACCTATTTTTAAAAAGGTTAAACCACTGGAAGTACCCACATAGGTTAAATCATCCAATAAGCCGGGAGTTTCATTAGAAGTCGGCAATTTTCTAAGCAATTGGGAAAATTGGTCTTCCATATCCAACATTTGCTGTCGATACAACTCTAAATTATTTGCTCGGCCATACTTGATGCGGTAATTCTTACGTAGCTCTTGTTCTTTGCTTACTGCCGATTCGTACCTGTCTATCGACGTTGAAACCAACATAGTGTAACCAATAATCAGCATCACCAATACAACCAGCGAACAACAGATGATTTTAACGGGTAGTGGCCACTCACCTATATTATCTAGCTCAACTTCATTCCAGTCGATTTCTTGCAATGCTTTGATATCAAGCTTCACGATTTAGGTACTCCTGATTCGGCGCTGCTATTTTGTTGACGCTCAAGCTCCATCTGTTCAAAAGATTTAACGTAAAAGTGCATCATAAAATCACTCAGTAACCTGTCGTCATTACTGCCTGCCACGATGCCTTGAATAACCGGTTTTTCTAATAAGTAAGATGACTCCACTGCGCGAAGCATTTGCGATAAACGATTATTAGATTCACTGCGCCCGACAACTTTAATCATATCTTCAGTGCGCTCCAAGCTTGTCAGATAAACACCAGCTGGCACTACCCGAGCCACTTCATCAATAATCTGAGTACCTAAGTTTCGGTTGCTTTGTAATACTTCGATTAATCGAATTCTGCGCTGCAAATTTTCTTTTTGTTTATTCAGTCCTTCAATCTCGCCAATCCGCTCATCTAATTTAGCTATTTCACCTTGGAGGTAACGATTTTTTATTTCCTGACCCTGTCTTAGGCCATCATAAAACGTGCCCATTAGATACATAAGTGCCAAACTGGTCGCGACAATGACGGCTAAAATTGTCAAAAACTTTTGTTGTGATGCCTGTCGTTGCTGCTCTCGCCAAGGGAGTAGATTTATATGTGGCATGCAGAAAAGCTCCTCAATGCCAGTCCCGTCGCTATCGAGAATTGCGCACTATGGCGGTTAAGTACACTTCTATCTACTTTAGGAGCAATTTCCATATTCGCAAATGGATCCCCAATAATGCTATGCACACCCAACTCATCAACTAGTAGTCTGTCCAAGCCTTCAACGAGTGCAGTTCCACCAGTTAAAATAATGTAGTCCACTTGGTCATGCCCACTGGTGGTCATAAACATTTGCAGCGCTCTCCTTATTTGCTGTAAGAGAGAAGTTTGAAATGGCGCTAGTACTTCAAAAGTATAGTTTGGAGGAAGATCACCTGTTGTTTTTGCAAGTTCAGCTTCATCAAAAGTTTTATTATAGTAAGCAACAATGCTGTTAGTATATTGTTCACCGCCGAAAACTTGGTCTCTTGTATACAAAGTTTTGCCCGACTGTACCACACTAATCAAGGTAACAACCGCACCGATATCAATAATCCCGACAACTTTGTCATATGCATCTGAAGGCAATTGCTCATAGAGCACATCCACTGAGCGTGCCAAGGCATAGCTTTCAACATCAACCACCTTGGCTTTGAGCCCAGACTCTTCGAGTGCACCAACCCGGGCCTGCACACTTTCTGTTCGAGCAGCAGACAGCAGTACATTCACTTTTGATGGATCCGCTTCATTTACTGACAGCTTTTCGAAGTCCAAACTGACTTCATCCAGTGGATATGGGATCAAGCTATCCGCTTCAATTGCAATTTGAGACTCTAGTTCAGCATCAGTTAACGAAACATCCATAAAAATCATTTTCGTGATGACTGTTTGACCAGATACAGCAACCGACGCAAACTGTGTGCCTTTGGGAAGACGCTTTTTTAGTTTAGCGATAACACGACCAATTGCTTCGATATCTTGAATAGCGCGCTCTTTCATTGCACCTTTTGGTAAAGGCTCTATCGCGACAGCTTCGACTCGGTAACCTGCACTGGACTCGGCTAGCAACACGGCTTTTACACAGTGTGAGCCAATATCTACTCCAACCATCATTGGTGCGTGCTTTTTAAATATTTGATCGAACATGCAATTTACCCAAGTATTTAAATTAGTCGTTATTTTGGCGCTCTCGGTTAGAAGTTAACATTTGATACGCCTTAAGTATTATGCATTATACTTACCAAACAACAACGGTGCATTATTTAACACCTGTTCGGGTTGAAGAATTTACGCAAAAGTTATTAATCGTTTTTTAATCAGGATATACTAACAGCGTCCACTTGCAATTGGGAGTCTCACTAGGGATAAATTCGTGAATTTATTAAAAAGATTATTACAGACTGTTTTCGTTTTTGGCCTTTTTGGCGTACTGATTCTAATCGGCTTGTATTTCTATGTGAAATCCGATATTCCCAGCGTCAAAGTACTCAAAGATGTTCAGCTACAAACTCCAATGCAGGTCTTTACACGCGACGGAAAACTCATCAATCAATTTGGTGAAAAACGCCGTATACCAGTTAAAATCACTGATGTCCCAGAGCCTATGCTCAATGCATTCTTGGCGACCGAAGACAATCGTTTTTACGAGCACTTTGGTATTGATCCTATTGGGATTGTGCGTTCGTTTATTGTCTTAGTTAGCACAGGGCAGAAAAAGCAGGGGGCAAGTACCATCACCATGCAGCTTGCAAGAAATTTCTTCTTGACCCGAGAAAAGGCTTATATACGTAAAGTCAAAGAAATCTTTATTGCATTGCATATTGAACGATTGTTGAGTAAAGATGAAATTTTCGAGCTCTACCTCAACAAAATCGAATTAGGCCACCGCTCATTTGGTATTGGGGCTGCTGCACAAGTTTACTATGGTAAAGAACTCAATGAGTTGACCTTACCTCAAATGGCCATGATCGCTGGTCTACCAAAAGCCCCCTCAGCACTAAACCCGATACGCAACCCCACCCGAGCCAAAGCGAGACGAAATGTGGTATTGGGCAGAATGCTTGCCGAGAAATACATTACACAAGCCGAATACCATGCCGCTATTAATGCGCCAATTACAGCAAAACGACATGGTGCCGAAATAGAGCTATACGCCCCGTATATTTCAGAAATGGTGCGCGCATACATGGTTGAAAAGTATGGTACTGACACTGCCTATAATTCAGGTTTCAGGGTCTATACCACTGTCGATGCAGCCGACCAAGCTGCAGCGCAACAAGCACTCATCAACAATTTACACGACTATGATAAACGTCATGGCTTCAGAGGACCCAATGCCCGATATTGGCAACCGGAAGAGACGCCGTGGACAACACAGCAGATCACCGCACGACTGAAAAAAGTGAAAGCTATCGCGCCACTTCATGCTGCTGTGGTAACGGCACTAGAAGAGCAAACAGCCTCCGTTGTTATGCCTTCGGGCAACACCGTCACGCTTGACTGGGCCGCAATGAATTGGGCTAGGGCATATATCACAGAGCGACGTCAGGGTAGAGCGCCAAAAGTTGCCAGCGATATTCTCGCTCCCGGTATGCAAATATGGGTGCGTCAAGTCGAACAAAAATGGGTTCTCAGTCAACTTCCACAACCGGCCAGTGCACTCGTGTCTCTTGACCCTCAAAGCGGTCAAATCAAAGCGCTTGTGGGTGGTTACAGCTTTAAGCAAAGCCAATACAATCGGGCAGTTCAAGCAAAGCGCCAAGTTGGGTCAAACATTAAGCCTTTTATCTACTCCGCAGCCTTAGAAGGTGACTATACCCTTGCTACAATCATTAATGATGCGCCTATCAATCACTGGGATAACAGTCTAGGCGTGGCTTGGCGACCTAAAAACAGCCCGGATGTATACAGTGGCCCAATTCGTATTCGAAGAGCATTGGCGCAATCTAAAAATGTTGTGTCAATCCGCTTAATGCGTGGCGTAGGATTAAATAACACTGCAGATCACATTCTCAAGTTCGGATTTAGTGACGAAGATGTGGTACGTAGCGAATCTCTCGCCTTAGGTAGTGCTGCGATGACCCCCCTTGAAATGGCAAGAGGAATGAGTGCATTTGCCAATGGTGGGCATTTGATTGAACCATATTTTATTGACAGGTTAACCGATGCGTTTGGCAATGAATTAGGCACGGCAAGTCCATTGCGTGTATGCAGTGAAGAAGCACTGGAAGCCGATCCATATACATGCGCACCCAGGATCATTTCGGAAAAAAATGCCTTTTTAGTCGCCGATGCCTTGAAAAGCGCTATCTGGGGCGGCGGCAGTTGGCGACATAAAACAGGTTGGACCGGCACAGGTTGGCGAGCTCAGACACTGAAGCGAAAAGACTTAGCGGGCAAAACCGGTACAACAAACAATGCCGTTGATACGTGGTTTACCGGATTTAACCAAAATATACTTACCACAGTTTGGGTTGGGTTTGATGATGCCAGCAAACCACTCGGTCGCGCGGCTTACAATACTAACTTGGGCAAAAAGCAGATTGTGGGTGGAGAAGCAGGTGCTACGACGGCGCAGCCTGCCTGGGTGAGCTTTATGCGCCATGCGCTCAAACAAGAACCATTGGCGCCCATTGAACCGCCACCTGGGCTTGTATCAATACGTATTGATTTAAAAACGGGTCTACTGAGTGAAAAAAATGACTACACCAGCCGCTTTGAGTATTTTGAACGAGGAACCGCCCCGACAAAATATGTTTTAGATTCAGGCAGTAGCACACCTTTTGATGATAGCCTGCCAGCGTCAGAAGAATTATTTTAGACAACAGAAAAACAAAAAGGCCATGCAGTGCATGGCCTTTTAAATTGGCAAAATATCGTTTAAGTAAACAACTCTATTATTTGAGCTTCTGTGTTAACCAATATAAATCAGAGTGGATCCCCGCTGCAGTCACCTCTTTACCAGCGCCCGGACCTTGGATCACTAACGGGTTACTTTCATACCACTGGCTGGTGATCACAAAAATATTGTCACCAGGGGTTAAATTCGCAATTGCACTGCCAGCCTCAACATAGGCGATACCAACTTTAGCGCTAACCTCACCTTGCTCATCGATATCTAAAGCCCCAGTATAACGCAGCGCCTTACCTTCAGATTGCGACTGCTCATAACGAGACTGATAGAATGCATCTAAGTCCTGACGCTTAGCGAGAAAAGAATCCCAATCACCTGCCGCCAAATGCTCCGGCATCAACGGTTCTAGTGCAATATCTTCAACATCTAATTCAAGCCCTAAATCTCTGGCCAAAATAAGCAATTTACGCTGCATATCTCGACCTGATAAGTCTTCTCTCGGATCCGGTTCGGTATAGCCCATGCCCTGCGCTTCTATCACCAAATCAGAAAAAGGTTTAGAGCCGTCAAAACTACTACACAACCAAGACAGAGTTCCGGAGAACACCCCCTCTATGCGCGTCACCGCATCACCGCTATTTTGTAAATCAGCCAATGCAAAATTGATCGGTAACCCGGCACCAACACTCGTATTATAACGCCAGTGTAAGTTGCGCTCTTGTAATTGCTCAAGTAGTTTTCCATACCAAGCTTGTGCTGCCGTCCCAGCATATTTGTTGGCACTTATCAAATGACAGTCATGTGCCACAAAACTCGGATACATATCGCTAAAAGCATCACTGGCTGTAATATCAATCACCACTTTGTGCTCGTAGTCTAGTTCACCGATACGCTCCAGCAGATCTGACTGCTGATAGCTTTGTGCTTCGCTTCGCCATTGCTGTTGCCAGTTTTGAATATTGATACCACTTGGGCAAAACAACATTTCTTTAGAGCGAACCAAAGCTACAATCTTGAGATCAAAGTTTGCCTGTAACTTTTCAACTTGCTTTTGACATTGCTCAACGAACACTTCGCCCACATTGCCAAGGCCCGCGATGATCACAGCTAATTCTCGACCTTTATTGACGACCTTGTCATGTAAAATAGCGAGCACATCGCTATCGATAGATTGATCTGTCAAAAATAATGCATAACGCCCGTCACTGTGTGTAAAACGCACCACCACATCTTGCTGCTCTAAAACCGCAGCCACTTGCTGAGTTAACTGATGTGTTTCATGGCTCGGTGCCACAATTGCCAATCCTCTCAAGTGAGACTCAACGATATTCCCCCTGCCTTGCAAGTGGCTAGCTACGGCATGGGTGTCATTGCTCGGCACTAAGAGATAATCTTCACCACCTTTGCTAAAGTGGTGAATACTATGTTGTATTAATTGGCTTAAGGTCCGCACCTCACCTGTAGCAAGTCCTTCAATTCGAATTAAATCGAGTTCCTCGAATGTGGTTATAAACCGCTTATCTTTGCTATAACCTTGTTTAACAATTTCCGTGCCTACGGCCTCAGGGTCATAACTGCTACGCACTTGAAGTTTAATGTTGGTATCTTTCAGTGGTGATAACGTTTTTGCATGCAGTACTGGATTACCCAAACGAGCTAGCAGATTCGCTTGCGCTCTACAAACCTTAGGGTATTTAATTGCTGAACTAACTTTACGCGGATCGGTGCTGAACACACCATGGGTATCTGTCCAAATTGATACTGCCTGCGCATCAATATAATTAGCCAACAGGGTTGCGCTATAATCACTGCCATTGCGGCCCAGAGTAATGGTATTACCATCACAGTCTGAGGCAATAAACCCAGTCATTATGTGAATTTTATCGCCACTTAATTGTTCGATACACGCTTGTTTATTCTGTGCATGTAATAATTGACCTTGATGCTGGGTAAATAAGCTTCTCGCATCCACATCAAGCGCACTGACATTTAATGTCGACAATAAATGTGCTAACAGACGTGCAGACCATACTTCACCATGTGCCAATAACGATGCTTCATGCAAGTTAAGATCTGCTGCCGCCTTTGCAATGCTCTGTAATTCATCTTTTAATTTTTCTAACAGAGTATTTGCCTGCTGACTTGTAAACAACTCTGTCAGCAGTTGATTTTGATGGTTTTCCACCTGCAATAAAATGTCATTAAAGGCATTGTCATCTTTTTGTAAATAACTTTGCCATAACTTCACAAGCGTATTTGTGGTTTTACCCGCCGCTGACACAACGACACAATCACCTCTTTGGCATTGGCCTAAAATGATATTAGCAACCGCTTGATAGCGCGCTGCAGAACTAAGGCTAGAGCCGCCAAATTTGTGTACTACTTTTGTCATATTGTTACCATAAAACCGTATGTGCAGGGGATAATTTAAAGTCTTTGGCATCGTCAGAATTACCGCTTACAGGACTGTACACCTTTTTAAACGCTTGCTCAAGATCTGCTAACAAATCCTCAACGTCTTCAATTCCAACGGAAATTCGGATTAACGTATCGCCTACGCCCGCTTCAAGTCTAGCCTGCGGATCCATGCCTGCATGGGTCATCGTAGCTGGGTGACAAATCAAACTCTCTACACCACCCAAAGATTCAGCTAGCGAAAATTGGGATAAAGAAGTTAAAAATGCAGCCGAATCTTTTAGACCCCCTTTGATGTCAAAACTCACCATGCCGCCAAATCCATGCTGCTGCTTTTTAGCGAGCGCATGCTGTGGATGAGAAGCCAAACCAGGATAATAAACTTGTTCAACGTATGGAGAAGACTCTAAATACTGAGCTATCGCCAGCGCATTGTGCTCATGCTGCTTTAAGCGCACTTTTAAAGTTCTAAGCCCACGCAGTGTTAAATAGCTGTCAAAAGGAGAGCCTGTAATGCCGATATTGTTTGCCCACCAAGCAAGTTCTTCACCCAATTCTTGCGTGCGAGCAATGACAGCTCCACCAACAACATCTGAGTGACCATTGATAAACTTAGTCGTAGAGTGCACAACAATATCCACACCAAAGGCAATAGGGTTTTGCAGCGCTGGTGACAAAAATGTATTGTCCGCAGCGACCAAAGCGCCACAACCGTGCGCTGCTGCCACTACCGCTTCAATATCTGTCAGTCTTAATATTGGATTACTCGGAGTTTCTATCCAAACGATCTTAGGTGCAATATCCGCAATTTTTTGCAGACTCTCAGGCTGAGTTAAATCAAGTACTTCTACTTTTAATAAGCCACGCTTTTCTAAAGAGGTAAATAATCGATAACTACCACCATAGCAGTCATGCGGGATCACCAAAGTATCGTCATGGTTTAATAACTGTGTCACAAGGTGAACCGCTGCCATGCCAGTTGCGGTAATAATGCCTTTTTCGCCACCTTCTAGCTGAGTGAGTGTATCGGCTAAAATATCTCGATTTGGGTTGCCACTGCGACCATAATCATAATCCCGCTTTTTATCAAAATCAGCAAAAGAATAGGTCGTAGAGAGATATAAAGGAGGCACAACTGCACCATGATGCTTATCTGCATCTATGCCATTTCTCACGGCAATCGTTGACTTGTTACTTTGGCTCATAGGTCACCTAGATACTTGGATGTTTAGACGTCTAAAAGGTTAGATGAACAATTGTGAGATGTCAAAACATTTATACTTCTATATGGCTAAATAACTAGTATTTGACTATCTTATTCAAACCGATAAAATTTCGCCACGAAAGCGATAAAGGATGCCAATAAGACTGAATCTTTGACCTAATATGGCAAAAGACCGAGTATTCTGCCAATTTCCTGTACAGTACACAGCGATTAGCTTGGTATATAGTACAAACCGTCAGCAGTGCACTCAGCAAACAAAATCCAGTCTTATTCACATTCAAGGTAAACACTGAGGCAAGTACACAATTATGGCTAAATGGAACGGTGAATATGTTCACCCATATGCAGAACACGGTAAAAAATCAGAACAGGTGAAAAAAATCACTGTTTCAATTCCTTTGAATGTACTTAAAGTACTGACAGATGAACGGACTCGTCGACAGGTCAACAACCTGCGCCATGCGACAAATAGTGAATTATTGTGTGAAGCGTTTTTACATGCGTTTACTGGCCAGCCTTTGCCAAATGACGAAGACTTAAGAAAAGATAATCCAGAAAAGATCCCAGCAGAAGTTCGCGAGATTATGGAAAAAATGGGATTGGATATCCCTGAGATAAACGAAGAATAATAAGTTCCTTTTAAGTATAAAAAAGCCTCACGAATGTGAGGCTTTTTTATATCACGTAATACACACTAAGCCTCATTCAAGACTTAGCTGTAAAATTTATGCCATGTAATTTTCAGGTAGTTCAATCTGTGCAACACCTGAGTCAATTGCAGCTTGTGCAACTGCTTTTGCAATACGAGGTAGTAAACGTGGATCCATAGGCTTTGGAATGATGTACTCTGAGCCAAATTCTAAGCTTTCTACTTCTGCTGCAACCAATACTTCTTCCGGTACAGGCTCTTTTGCAATACTTCGAATAGCTTCTACCGCCGCAATTTTCATTTCATCATTGATAGCAGTAGCGCGTACATCTAATGCACCGCGGAAAATAAACGGAAAGCACAGCACGTTATTAACTTGGTTTGGATAGTCAGAGCGGCCTGTCGCCATGATTAAATCGTCACGAGCACCATGTGCCACTTCAGGGCTAATCTCTGGATCTGGGTTCGAACAAGCAAAAACCACTGGCTTATTAGCCATCAGTTTAAGGTCCTCTGGTGAAAGCAGATCAGGGCCTGATACACCAACAAATACGTCGGCCTCAGCAATAACATCCTGCAGCGTGCGCTTATCTGTGTTATTAGCAAATAGCGTTTTATACTCATTTAAGTCATCACGACGAGTATGAATAACACCTTTGCGGTCTAACATGTAAATGTGTTCGCGTTGAGCACCACACTTTATTAGCAGTTCCATACAAGCGATTGCGGCTGCACCAGCACCCAAACAAACAATGATCGCCTCTTTGATGTCTTTACCTTGGATTTCCAAAGCATTTAACATCCCAGCAGCAGTTACGATAGCCGTACCATGCTGATCATCGTGAAAAACAGGAACATCACAACGCTCAATTAAAGCTTTTTCAATTTCAAAACATTCTGGCGCTTTTATGTCTTCTAAATTAATACCGCCAAACGTGTCTGCAATATTTGCAACTGTGTTGATAAAGTCTTCGGTCGTGCGGTGTTTTACTTCGATATCAATCGAATCTAGACCTGCAAATCGCTTGAATAAAAGCGCTTTACCTTCCATTACAGGTTTAGACGCCAAAGGTCCTAGGTTACCCAGACCTAAAATAGCAGTACCGTTACTGATAACAGCAACCATGTTGCCTTTACCTGTGTATCGGTATGCATTAGCAGGATCTGCTGCAATTTCGCGCACCGGCTCTGCAACACCTGGGCTATAAGCTAAGGCAAGATCTTTGACGGATTCAGCAGGTTTTGTCAGTTCAACACTGATTTTACCTGGGACGGGGTGAGCGTGGTAATGTAATGCTTTTTCACGTAAATCTGACATGACGCGATTTTTTCCTACGAGAAGTTAAAAGTGAGAGTGAGATAAAAATTCGCTAACTGCTTTCAACAATACCTCTTTTGAAAATTAATTCAAGCACTATCAGGTCTATCCTGTTAGACGATATTTTTTGGTATTTAGCGACTTTTAAGCTACTTTTCATCAAAATTTACAGCAATAAATTAACGGTAACATCCGCATTTCTTGGCCATGAAAGGTTAATTTATATGCAAAAAAACCATATATAACGAACAAGAATCAATTCACTAACAAAACCATACAGTTAAAAGAAAATAACTACATTTAGTGACATTTAGATGAATTTAACTAACTTTAATTAAAAATTAAATAAGCATAACTATTCAAAACAAAGACAGTTTTAAACACACATCTCACATTTTGCTTCATAATTTCAGTGCAAAAAACACATTAGAGTTGTGCCAATTAAACAGTTTAGTTAGACACATGCTATAGAACAAATATGGCAACTTTTTAATACAATACCAAATTGCACATTATTTTTATTGGTAGGAGTTATGGGATCGCTGGAATGAGGGAAACAAGTGGTAGAACGAAAAAAGCACCCGTAGGTGCTTTCTTTCACTTACTAAGCACTGATTAACGCTTAGCAGATAGCGCACCGAAGCGCTTGTTGAAGCGATCAACACGACCACCAGTATCAAGGATCTTCTGCTTACCAGTGTAGAACGGGTGGCAAGAAGAACATACGTCTAGGTGAATGTCTTTACAAAGTGTTGAACGCGTCTCGAATTTGTTACCACAAGAACAAGTTGCTGAGATCGTCTCGTACTTAGGATGAATACCTTCTTTCATAGGAAACCTCTAATTTAAGGCCGTATCGCTCTCCAAACCCGAAGTTTGGCACCATACGTCGTTATACAAATAAATTGGACGCGTATTTTAGGACTTTCATGCTCAAACTACAAGCAATAAATTAGTATCTAACTAGATTTTTATTATTCCTGTTTGCTATCCGGAATTTACCCTCACAAGTAGAAAGTGATGAGGTATACTCTGGCACTTCGCATTCTTACTTTTACGCAATAGGCGGATCACTTGGAGAGCACATGCCATTTGCAGCTGTCGCAATAAAAGTCCCTTTACACAAGACTTTTGATTACACCTACCAATCCTCCATGACCCCTTGTGTCGGCGGTCGAGTTTGGGTCAAATTTGCCAACCGGCGTTGTGTCGCTGTCGTCACCGAGTTAAAAAAACACAGTGACGTCCCTGAAAATAAAATTAAGCCGCTTGAATCTGTCATTGACAGTACACCCATTCTAGATAGTGCTCATTTGAATTTTTTACTTTTTGCTAGTCAATATTATTGCTACCCATTCGGTGAGACAATATTTACCGCATTGCCAGGCGCACTGCGTGACGGCCATAATGTAGACAAAACGCAGCTCCCCTTTTTAACACTCACCGACGCGGGACGAGAAACCACACAATTAAGAGCTAAAAAGCAACTTGCCTTACTAGAACAATTGCGCAGTGCCGGGGATGCGACACACAGTGAACTCAAAACCTTGGGCTTTACACAAGCACAAATAAAAGGCTTGCTGGAAAAAAAGCTCATCTGTGAAGAACTTCGTCCAGATACTTCTTGGCAAAACCAACCTCTATCTATCGGTACTAAACCCATTTTAAATGAAGAACAAGCAACCGCTTGCAGTGCAGTAAATCATACCGATGGTTTTCGCACGTTTTTAATTGAGGGGATCACAGGCAGCGGTAAAACCGAAGTGTATTTGCAGTGCTTAGAAAAAGTACTCAATGCAGGAAAACAAGCTTTAGTGTTGGTACCCGAAATCGGTCTAACCCCGCAAACGGTCAATCGATTCAAGCGTCGCTTTCCAGGCCTTCCGGTTGATCTATGGCATTCGAATCTCACTGATAACGAGCGCTTGCATACGTGGCGTCGTGCTCAGCAAGCCACCACAGCGCTTGTAATTGGCACTCGCTCTAGTATTTTTTTACCGTTTCGATCCCTCGCTATGATCATCGTTGATGAAGAGCATGATCACTCGTTTAAACAACAAGATAGTTTGCGCTACCACGCTCGAGATTTGGCCGCTTACCGTGCTCACCAAGCACAGTGTTCGCTGCTTTTAGGGACAGCAACACCCGCGCTGGAAACCCTGAAAAAAGCACTCGACAACAAGTTTCAACTGCTGACACTAAGTAAACGTGCGCAAACCAGTCAAGACAATCAATTTTTACTTGTCGATATGAAAGCCCAACAAACGCAAGGTGGTTTCGCCAGCACAAGTTTAAAAGCAATTGAACGTACTCTGGCAATGGGTAAGCAGGCAATGATCTTTCTAAATCGCCGAGGTTTCGCGCCGACATTAATTTGCCATGAGTGTGCTTGGATAAGTGACTGTCAACACTGTAGTACCAGCGCCACCTATCACAAATCAATGCAGCGCTTGGTGTGCCACCACTGCGGTGAACAGCAATTTGTTCCTCACCAATGCCCTGATTGTGGTAGTACGCAAATTATGCCCACAGGACTTGGTACAGAGCAACTGGAAGAGTTTATCGCTGCTCAATTTGAGGACGTCCCTATCTGTCGTATTGACAGAGATTCAACCAGAAGGAAAGGCAGCTTAGAAAGTGCCCTTGAGCAGATCCACCAAGGTGGGGCTCAAGTGCTGATCGGCACACAAATGCTGGCGAAAGGTCACCACTTTCCCGATGTTGCGCTCGTGGTCATTTTGGATGTCGACAGTGGATTATATTCAAGTGACTTTAGAGCAACCGAACACATGGCCCAATTGATAACCCAAGTGGCAGGTCGAGCAGGTAGAAGTGGAGAGCCTGGCACTGTGATACTACAGACTCACTTTCCCGAACACCCACTGCTACAAGATTTAGTCAACAATGGCTATCAAGACTTTGCGCGCTACGCACTCACTGAACGCCAAGAGACAATGCTTCCACCCTACACGCACCTCGCGTTGGTCAGAGCAGAAGCAACTTCCGCGCACCTTGTCATGACATTTTTATCCGATTTGGTTCCAGCGCAGCCATTCTCTGGTATACAATTGCTAGGTCCGATCCCTGCGCCCATGGAGCGCCTAGCGGGAAAGTACCGTTATCAATTACATATACAGGCAACGCAACGCAATGTTTTGCATCAATATCTCATGCAACTTAAGGAATATATAAGCAGCCACAAACTTGCCACACGGGTGCGCTGGAATATTGATGTTGATCCTATGGATACCTATTAAACTGATATGGCACAACACGATTATATAAACAAAACCCCGAAGAAAAAGGGACAAAAGAAACAACAACCTAAAACGCAGAAACCTTTTCCGAAAGTCCTCGCGGCATTCGCACTGCTGCTGATTGGGGGGTTCGCCTATGGCTTGTGGTTTATCAAAGAGCATGCTGATCCTGCCAAAGTCCAACAGGCACAAACACCGGCAGAACCTGCTGCTGTGGTTGAAAATAAAAAAGAGCTGCCTCGTCCACCTCCGTTCATCGATGATATGAAAAGAGCGAAAGTGGAAGCTGAGGTTAAAGTCATTAAATCACGGGGTCCATTTCAAATGCAGTGTGGCTCTTTCAGAACCTATGAACAAGCGGAAAAGCGCAAAGCGCGCATCGCCTTTGCAGGCCTCTTATCTGAAATTCGCCGCACTGAAGGGAGTAACGGTGTTTGGTACCGTGTGCGTTTAGGGCCCTATGACAAAAAGCGCGATGCTGAAAGCGATAAAAATAGATTGCAGCGCATCAAAATCGTTGACTGCGGAATTTGGGGCTGGACTTGAAATTAGCCTAGCTGCCCTCATTTAAGCATTTATTGATATAATTATCCGAGGCAAAGGCCTCTTTTAAGGAATACTATGACTACTATCGTAAGCGTTCGTCGTGATGACAAAGTTGTTATCGGTGGCGACGGCCAAGTGTCTCTTGGCAATACGGTGATGAAAGGCAATGCCAAAAAAGTGCGTCGCCTTTATAACGGTAAAGTACTGGCAGGTTTTGCCGGTGGTACTGCCGACGCATTTACATTATTTGAGCGTTTCGAAACTAAATTGGAAATGCACCAAGGGCATCTCACTCGTGCGGCTGTTGAAATGGCCAAAGATTGGCGAACAGACCGCGCGCTCAGAAAGCTCGAAGCGCTGCTTGCTGTAGCGGATGAAACGGCTTCACTGATCATCACAGGTAACGGCGATGTTGTACAGCCAGAACATGACCTTATTGCCATTGGTAGTGGCGGTAACTTCGCCCAAGCGGCTGCAACAGCGCTGATTGAAAATACCGACTTGAGTGCACGCGAAATTGTCGAGAAAAGCTTGAAAATTGCGGGTGATATTTGTGTATTCACAAACAACTTCCAGACCATCGAAGAATTGTAATAGGAAAATCCATGACAGCAATGACACCTAGAGAAATCGTTCATGAATTGGACCAGCATATTATTGGTCAAGACAAAGCCAAAAAAGCAGTTGCGATTGCTCTTCGAAACCGCTGGCGTCGTATGCAACTCAATGACGATCTGCGCGCTGAAGTTACCCCTAAAAACATTCTTATGATTGGCCCAACAGGTGTAGGTAAAACTGAGATCGCACGCCGACTCGCTAAACTTGCCAACGCACCATTTATCAAAGTTGAAGCAACCAAGTTCACAGAAGTGGGCTATGTGGGTAAAGAAGTTGAAACCATTATCCGCGATCTAGTTGAAGTCTCTTTCAAAATAACGCGTGAGCAGCAGACTAAAAAGCACAAACACCGTGCAGAAGAAGCTGCTGAAGAGCGCATTTTGGACGCGCTATTACCACCTGCTAAAGACGCATGGGGTGAAGCACAGCCAGCTGAAAATAGCTCAACTCGTCAAGTGTTCCGTAAAAAGCTACGCGAAGGTCAACTAGACGACAAAGAAATCGATATCGATATCGCGGAAACATCACCGCAAGTTGAGATCATGGCGCCTCCTGGTATGGAAGAAATGACCAACCAGCTACAAGGCATGTTCCAAAACTTGTCTGGCGACAAGAAAAAGAGTCGCAAGCTTAAAATTAAAGATGCCTTTAAGCTGCTCATCGAAGAAGAAGCCGCTAAGTTAGTAAACCCTGAAGAGTTAAAAGAGCAAGCTATCTTCGCCGTCGAACAAAACGGTATCGTGTTTGTCGATGAAATCGACAAAATCTGTAAACGTGGTGAAGCATCAGGTCCTGACGTCAGTCGCGAAGGTGTACAACGTGACCTATTACCTTTAATTGAAGGTTCTACTGTCAGTACAAAACACGGCATGGTTAAAACAGATCATATCTTGTTTATTGCCTCTGGTGCATTCCAAATGGCTAAGCCTTCTGATCTGATCCCTGAGTTACAAGGCCGTTTACCTATTCGTGTAGAGCTTGAAGCTCTGACTGCAAAAGACTTTAAGCGTATTCTGACTGAGCCTCATGCATCACTCACTGAGCAGCAGCAAGCGCTGTTACAAACAGAGCAAGTGACTGTCGATTTCACTGAAGATGCGATTGAGCGTATTGCAGAAGCTGCATGGCAAGTAAACGAAAAGACTGAAAATATCGGTGCAAGGCGTCTACATACTGTGATGGAAAAGCTGATGGAAGAGATCTCTTTCGATGCCTCAGACAAAGCAGGTCAAGCATTGAAAATTGATGCGAAATACGTTGAACAGCACCTTGATATGCTAGTTCAAGATGAAGACTTAAGCCGCTTCATTCTATAATTCGGAGACTGGGTCAGCGATGCTGACCCAATTTTTATGTATCAAGTAACCAAACTCCATTACCATCGACTAAGTAAACAACTCGACATTAGTTTTGACGATGGCATGAAAGTCACGCTCAGTACAGAATTTTTACGTACGCACTCCCCTTCTGCGGAAGTACAAGGACATAGTCCTGAACAAGCGCAACTGGTATTAAACAAGCAAAACGTGACCTTAAACGCAATTGAGCCAGTAGGGCATTATGCCGTAAGGCTGTGTTTTGACGATGGCCACAACTCCGGCTTATTTAGTTGGCAGTACCTACGTAAGCTATGTACAAATCACCAAGTGTTATGGGCACAATATCAAGAAAAAGTGCAGCAACACCATAAGAACAAAGACAGCGTACCGATTAAATTTGTCCCTTAGGCCTTATAAACAAAAACAGCATCACATGGATGCTGTTTGCAAGAGAGCGCCTAAACTCCTCTAGACGCGCTTTAGTTATCACACCTTATATTTATCAATGGCATTGTGCAGTGCCCGAGCCTGTTCAGACAGCTCTTCACTACTTTGCGCATTGGAAGCAGCGTGTTCAGATGCATCTTGCGCAATATCGCGGATTTTAACGACATTTTTATTTACTTCTGACGCAACCTGATTCTGTTCATCAATGGCAGTTGCAATGTGCGTACTCATATCCATAATGTTTTGCACATCTTCTGTGATCAAACCTAAAAGCTCTCCAGCACGTTCGGCTTGCTCAACACTCTCATTACTTTGGCTTCGGCACTCTTCCATAATACTTACAACATCTTGGGTACGCTGTTGTAATGTCGAAATGATACTTTCGATCTCTTGTGTCGAGTCTTGCGTACGCTGTGCCAAGGATCTAACTTCGTCGGCAACCACTGCAAAACCTCGGCCTTGTTCGCCCGCTCGAGCTGCCTCAATCGCCGCATTCAGTGCTAACAGGTTTGTTTGTTCGGCTATTCCTCTGATCACATCAAGTACCGAACCGATGGTTTCACCATCGCGCTCCAACTGACCAACAACTTCAGAGGCACCACTGAGTGAGTGAGACAATGCCATAATGTGATCTATGGTAGAGGTCACTTCACTGCGGCCTTGCTGTGCATTGTTATTCGTCGATTCTGCTTTTTGCGCTGCGGCTTCCGTATTGTGCGAAATGTCCTGAATCGTCGCTTGCATTTCTGTGGCTGCAGTTGCCACCATATCCGCCTCATGCAATTGCTCATTCATACCAGCACTGGTTTGCGCTGTGGTCGCAGAAAGGTGTGATGTGGCATCATTGATGGTCACTAAAGCGCGATGAACATCTGCGATCAAGTTTTTGAAGTCTTCAATTAAGCTATTGAAGTCGCGTGTCATGATGGTAATTTCATCATTGCCACTGTGCTCAATCAAAATACCGAGGTTGTTCTCTCGTCTGATCCGCTCTATCGTCTGATAAACACGCTCAACAGGGCGAATAATAGATCGGCTGGTCGACCATACCAATACCATCACAATGGCGGCTGCGGCAAAGAAAATTAGAATTGCAATCGACTTGGCAAATTCTGCGTTTTCTGCGATCTCACGCTTGGTCTGCTCAACAATGGCGACAACCACCGCATCGCTTTTCTTTACCACGGTACGCATATCGCCCAATGCACCGCTATTTAAATCGACACCCAGTGTTACCTGTGCATCCACCAAGCCTTTGAATTTGACTTGATACACGCCGAGTAAATCAATGAGCTCTTGCTGGTAAGCGCGGCTATGACTGGATGCATGGATCTGAGACTCAAACGTCTCAATGTGCTTATTAAACTTACCTAGATATTTGGTATCTAGACGCAGCATAAAATCTTTTTCTGCGCGTCTGAGTTGCAGCATGGTCGTCAGCAACTTGTAGTCTTCTTTTTGTTTTAGCAGCGTTTCTACACCATGCACCGCTTTTCGCAATTCACCATATAGGGCATCTTTTGGGTGCATGCCTATGGTCTTTTGTAATTCAACAACGCGATTAAATTCAGCGTGATATTGGGTAACCAACTGTTCAAACTGATTCAATTGCGCTAAATCGATGCCAAAGTCGATAAAAACAGCTTCAAGTTGCGATTTTTTTTGCTTAAGTTGTTTATATTCCTTTTCAAACTGTTCCAGCGCCGCTACATCTTTGTAAAATAGAAAGTTTTTCTCATACTTTCGCATGGACAACTCATGAACATCCAGTTCTTCTGCGTATTGAATGGTCTCATTCAACTGGCGCATTGTATTGGCTTCAGTGATGATCACAGCTAGCATAACCAGCAAAGCAACACCGACAACAACAGCATTGAGCTGCAAACGCCTTTTTATGGTTAGATTTTCAAGTAGAGCCATACAGTTACCTAATTATTACAGAACCTGCAATACAGTATAGCCAAACTCACCTTGCGCTGAAATTGAATCTACAAGTTTAATCAAAAATATTTCATGTTTTTCACATGCTATGCAACTTTGTTCCTATTATAGAGGATTGGTTGCCACAAACTGTCATGTAAACTGCCGTAATCTTGCCATTGGCCTTTTGCAAGCCACTTTGCCAGCGGCGTCGCATCTGAAGGAAAATCGATCATTTGCCCCTCTGGATGTTCCAACCATTCCCCCAACGCTTCGGAATTTAGATAGTTCATCACCTCAGCCAAGCCTAATGACTGCAGCGTCATAGCATTACTTAATTGTTCGAATTGTCCTTGTAAAGGTTTCAATAATAACTTCTTGCCAAACTTGAGCGCCTCGCTAGAAAGCTCAAACCCTGCATTGGCAACTACCCCAGATGCACTTGTCAGATCTTCTAAAAACCCCGTTCTGGACGGCGCGCGCAAATGAATATGATTGATCGACTGATCAACCGCATCAGGGTGATAACAATAAAATTCTCTATCAGGAAAATCCCCAAGCAATTCAACAATGCTATTCAGATCTTCGAAAGGCAGGTAAACCAGTATTTTGTTCGCAATTGATACGGTTTGATTACCATGAAATGCGATAAAAGGCGGCAAAATATTTTTTGCAAAAGGTTGCCAATGCACCCCTAAATGCACATTTGCAGGCGCAAACCAGCGGATCAAAGCTCGTTCCATAAAACCTGCGCCAAATAAAGGCACTTCTGGAGATAAAAATGCCGCTTGATGGCTCATCGCGACAACAGGCACTTTCGCCAATTTGGCAGCCCATGCGGACACAGGTTCAAAGTCGTTGAACACAAGATCATATTGCTTAATATCCAGCTGCCGAACATCGCGTAAAAAGGTGCCAAGTTTAAGCTGCTTTACGGTTTCTTGATAATTTAGTTTGCCGCCTTTGGTAATAAAGCTTAGCCCGCGTCTCACCTGATATTGACCAAATACCCCCATATCAAAGTACTGGTTAGCATCCCTTCCGGAAAACAAATAATCAACATCAATTCCGAGTTTGGTAAAACATTCCGCCATCACACGCGCACGTGTAATGTGGCCATTGCCCGTCCCTTGGATCCCATATAATATTCTCATAACTCTCCTAAAATGCCGATGGCCAATAATGCGCACCCACTGCCCATCACTGCGCCGAGCACAACATCTATTGGATAATGCACTCCAACCAAAACGCGTGACAACGAAACTCCTGCCGCCCATATCAGCAGAGGGATGGTCAATACCGGGTAAACATCAATCAGGCACGTTGCGTACAACCACGCACCTGCGCTATGTCCCGAGGGCAAACTAAACTTATCACTGGGTGTAAGCATTGCCTTAACAGCCAAACAATCGCACGGTCTTATTCTGGCAAAGTGCTTTTTCATCACAAAATACAATGGCCGCTCTATGGCAAACGCAACCAGTACCATTTGTACAAATGCGCTACCATCACTGCCCATAAAGTAACCATTTAATAATGCCAAAATGACGTATAGACCGCCGTTGCCACTTTTAGACAGCATTAACATCAACCAGTTAAACCATTTTCGCCGTTTTGGCTTGTACAGTGCAAAATAGAGCGCCGTGTCTAGTTTAATTATTTGTGCTTTCATCATAGTTGCTTACATTTGTTCACAATTTCAGCATAGAAGAGCTTAATAACAATACCGCGACATTTTTGTGACACAATTATGTAAGTTTATTCAAAGCATTGCGCAGCTTCTCAATGGGAGTATACTGACAACAGTTTAGCCATTCTCTGAGGATACTATGATGGATTACAGCACGTCTGATCTGTGTGATCACTTCGCCGATGCCATTGACGTACTTGAGCCAATGTTTATTAACTTTGGCGGACAACATGCCTTTTGTGGTCGTATAAAAACGGTGAAATGTTTCGAAAACAACGAAATGATCGCCGAAGTACTGCAACAAGATGGAACTGGTAAAGTTTTATTGATTGATGGTGGAGGCTCTACACGACGCGCCTTAATTGACATTGATCTCGCTGAGCTTGCCTTGGAGAACAACTGGCAAGGCATCGTCGTATACGGCGCAGTACGTCATGTCGAAGAGCTCGAAGAATGTGAGCTTGGCATTCAAGCCATTGCATCTATTCCTGTCGGCGCAGACAGCGAGGGCACGGGCGTACAAGGCATCCCTGTCAATTTTGCAGGTGTCTCTTTCTTTGATGATGATTTCCTGTACGCAGACTCGACTGGTATCGTTATTTCAGCTGAAGAGTTATTGCTCGAAGTAGACGAAGACGACGCCTAACCACTAATTAAGACCATCACCGAGCCACTGCGCATAACGCGTAATGGCTTGGCGCTGTTTACCCTAACCTGCTTTTAATACCTGAAACACCATGACTGCACATAACTGGATCAAGATTTATAACGAATCAAACATCAGCGAATACACAGCTACACGAGAAAACGAAACACGATTTTGGCAATCATTGTCTTTTTTAAAGTCGCAATCCCCGCTGCCTGAAGCACTAAAAGATGCCGCCGAGTTTGGTATCAAATATGTCCTCGTTGCCATCAACGAAGACATAGGACCGCGCGGTAATTGCGGTAACGGTGGAGCAACAGATGGCTGGCATGCGTTTTTAAAGCGCTTTTTAAATTTACCTTGTAATCAGTTTCTCACTCCCAGCAATGTGTTGTTACTGGGAGAGGTCATCACCGAAGATCTACAACAACAAAGTGAGGCGCTAGATAACAACATTAATGCCGACCTCACTCAACTTAGAGTATTGTGTGAAGAATTGGATGTGCGTGTCAGTGCTGTGCTAAAAGCCATATTTGATGCCGGACTTGAACCAATCGTGATAGGTGGCGGACATAACAACAGCTTTGGCCTGTTGCAAGCACTGTCACACAGTCAACAGAAACAATGTCAGGCAATAAATTTTGACCCCCACGCTGACTTTAGAGCCATTGAAGGCAGACATTCAGGTAACGGGTTTAGTTACGCACATCATGCAGGTTACCTTGCTGATTATCACGTTGTCGGTATGCATGAACAGAAAAACAATGACACCATCGTTGCTTCATTACAAAGTGCAGGGTTCACTTATACTACATACCAAGACATCTTAGTATCTCGCAACACATCACTCACCGATGCTATTAAGGTTGCAACTACGCGTTTTGATCCAAATCTTCCCCTTGGTATTGAGGTGGATGTCGATGCTATTTCAGGGATGCCTGTCAGTGCATATACCAATTGTGGCTTCAGCGTTAATGATGCAGAGCACTTTGTTTACCTGAGTGCCAAACAAGCAAATACACACTATTTGCATCTGTGCGAAGCTGCACCAAAAAATCACCCTCAGGGGGCTGCTCAAGGACATATCGAGGCGGGGCAAGTATTGTCCGGTCTAGTATGTAGCTATTTAAAAGCGAGACAAAATTAACTCGCATCTGAGGTGTTGGGACTATCTCCAATGGGGTGCTCCCAACGCCACTGCTTCAGCCAACTGATCATGCCGATACTACTCAGAGGCCGCGTAAATAAATAGCCCTGTGCAGCAAAAGCATTGAGGTTTTGGGCAAACTGCAACTGCTCTTGAGACTCCACTCCTTCGCATATCACCTTACATTCTTGTACGTTCTGCATTTCAACGATGCCACGCACCACAGCCTTAAAGTTCCCTTGGCTCTGATTCGGCGTAGTCAATGAACGCCCAAGTTTCACATAATCCACTTCTAATTTTGGCAGCTTTGCCAATAACAATGGAGATTCTCCAAAACCATCTACACAGAGCTTCACACCCATAGTGCGCAATCTAGCCACCATCGCGACACCTTGTTGATCAAGTGTGGTAAACATCTGTGATGGGCACTCAATGATAATATCTTGCGGCATCAGCTGATGTTCGACCAAAATTCGATCAACAAACTCGATAAACTCTTCATGCAACATCTCAGGCCCAAACAAATTGATACCAAGTGGCATTTGGATCCCTTCAACCCTTAGCGCCAGTGCGATTTCAGCGGCACGCTCAATAACATACTGCGCCAATGGCAATGCCAGTCCAGCAATACGAATATCTTCGATGAACTTACTCGCAGCCAAGATCCCCTGCTTGGGGTGCTGCCAGCGCAAAAGTAGCTCAACATACTCGATATCGCCGTCACTGTTTCTAACGATCGGTTGAAAATACAGCTCTAGCTCATTTTTAAAGTCAATATGCGCGAGCTCCGCCAATCGTGCTTGTTGCTCTAATCTATCGATTTGCATTTTTTGCTGATAAGGTGCGATGGTTTTGTCCGGACTGCTATCCAGCGCTAAAAACACACAAGTAAGCAGCTCATCAAATTGACCCAACTCTTCATCACAGTTGACATAACTTGCCCTTGCACTGACCTCAATAATACAGTTACCAACATTGAACGGTTTTAATGTACTCTCGATTATTTCTGCACATAAATGCTCGTGAAGATGCTGTTGGTGGGCTAGGCCACACACAAATACAAAGTGTAATCCACCGAGGTGCGCCAATCGCTCAACATCATTGCCCATCGCAATGGGCATAATATCGTGGCATTGCAAATGTTGTTTCATGCGATTTGCGGATTGCGCGAGCAACAAGTCACCAAACTCACGACCAAGGTGAAAGTTAACTTGTTGAAACCCTTCAAGTCTCACCATCACCAACATAGCAGTGCCAGGCTCACGTGCTCGATACTCATTAAATGCTTCTCGGATACCCGCTCTATCAGGCAGACCCAATATATCTGCATTGGAGTCTAAGTTAGACTCCATAGGGGCTCTGTCTTCTAGTCGCGGTACCTCAAGAAATAATTCGCTGATAAACACAGGAAGCAGAGTTAAAACCACATAAACACTTGGTAAATGCCACCAAAAATGACTGACAGTCAATAAGGTCGCTGCAACGGCACACAGTGCACAGATCACAATATGACGGCCTTGACCCAGCTTATCACTTTGCCATATATGCACTAGTAAAATGGCCACCAAAACGTACAGTGCGATATCACCCACTGAAGCGAGTATAGCCAGCCCTGTGGCACCAAGTAGCGCGTGAAGAATACGATTGACAGCAAAATGTGAACGCGCGATGGCAACTAAGCTCAAGCTCACCACCACCCCTGCGTAAAATGCCACCGCTAGCGGTGAGTATATGACGGTATGTAGTGAGAGATCAGCTAGTTTCGTTGCTCCCCAAGTTGGAAATACCCAACACATATTGAGCAATATAAAGAGATATTTTATCAACGAAAATTTAGCCATCACACGACCACTACTGACCTTTAATATTGAGTAAGTCTACCCGATATCCACAGATTTAACAGATCGTTTACGCCAAACTGGTAACTTAATTCAGCGGGATGCTGGATTTGCCACATTGCGATATCTGCTTTAGCGCCGACTTTCAATACACCCCTGTCAGAAAGCCCAAGCGCTTTTGCGGCGTGTCTAGTAACACCTAACAACGACTCTTCTGGCGTCATTTTAAATAGAGTACACGCCATATTCAGCATTAGACGTAACGAGCATAGAGGTGCAGTGCCTGGATTAAAATCACTGGCAATTGCAATCGGTACCTGATGCTTGCGCAGCAACTCTATCGGAGGGTGTTGCGTCTCTCTGAGGAAGTAAAACGCACCAGGTAAAATCACAGCCACAGTGCCTGATTTCGCCATTGCTATCACACCGCGCTCATCTAGGTATTCGATATGGTCGGCTGATAGCCCACCAAATTCAGCAACTAACTCACTGCCATGTTGATTTGAGAGTTGCTCTGCATGACACTTAACCTTTAAACCCAATTCCGTTGCACGTTCGAAAACACGTTTTGTTTGAGTGTGGCTGAATCCGACATTTTCACAAAAGACATCAACTGCATCAGCCAAACCTCGCTGTGCAACTAGCGGTAGCATTTCATCGCAAACAAGATCGATATAACCATCACTATTCCCTTTATATTCAGGCGGTAATGCATGTGCGCCTAAAAAGGTGCTTTGAATTTGAATTGGGTGATGGTCATCTAATATCTGGTTTACTTCGAGTAATTTAAGCTCGCTTTCTGTATCTAGACCATAACCAGACTTGCTCTCTACGGTTGTTACCCCTTCTTTGAGCAATGCATTTAGGCGCTGTTTTGCAACAACAAAAAGCTCTTCTTTAGAGGCCAGCCTCGTTGCCTTTACCGTAGTGGCAATACCGCCACCTTGTTCAGCAATTTGCTGATAAGAAACCCCATTTAAACGCTTTTCAAATTCCTCCGCGCGCGAGCCAGCAAATAAAATATGGGTATGACAATCGATCAGTCCTGGCGTCAACCAAGCCCCTTTAGCCGATGTAACAGGCGTTGCAAGTACATCAAACTCAGGCATCTCAGACCCTTTGCCTAACCAAACAATGGTGTCGCCTTTTATCATTATTGCGGCATTTTCTATGATGCCATAAGCGCCTGTGACTTGATCGTCCATTGTGGCTATATTTGCATCAGTTATTACTAAATCTACTTCAATCACTGTCTACACTCAGTTAGAGAAAATTGATACAAGTTTAGCAAGAATACTTGTATATACAAGATAGCTATGCCACCTTTATGAATAAGCTTTTATTACACGGTAGCAGACAGTGACAGAACAACCTAAGTTTGCACAAATTAAACAACACATTATCGATCAAATTCGCGCTGGAACTTGGCAGGAACATCAACGCGTGCCCTCTGAAAATGAGCTATCCGATCAATTTAAAGTAAGTCGTATGACCGCAAGACGCGCGCTGAGCGAGTTAACCGAAGATGGCGTGCTCACCCGCAGCCAAGGGTTGGGGACTTTTGTGGCGAGTCTCAAATCTCAGTCTTCACTGCTAGAGATCCGCAATATCGCTGATGAGGTTGAAGAGCGTGGTGGCAACTATAGTTGTGTTGTTTTATCACTAGAGTCAATGTCTGCTATCGCGCCAATTGCAATCGCGTTGGGTGTAGAGATAGACAGTCAAGTCTATCGCAGTGTTATTGTTCACCACGAAAATGAAGAGCCTATTCAAGTTGAAGAACGTTTTGTTAACCCGGCACTTGCGCCACAGTATTTACAACAGAACTTTACCACTTTGACGCCTCATGAATATTTGACTCATGTTGCCCCGCTCACTGAAGCTCGCCATACTGTTGAGGCCATTATGCCCAATGAAGAAGTCTGCCAATGGCTGAACATGTTTAACGAAGAGCCATGCCTACAGATGATCAGAAGAACATGGTCCTCACAAGGGATCGTCAGCTTTGCACGGCTTATATCCCCTGGTAGTAAATACCGCCTTGGTGGACACCTCACGTTCAAAAAGTGAAGGCGCTCAAATCATATGACGATATTGAAAGCCCAGTTCAGTGATCGCTGCGCCATCGATAACTCTAGACACAACCTCGTCACTGGCAAAGTTTGGAAGCTCACTGCCATAGGCCTCACAATGGCCTTGATAATATTGCTGCTTCGTAGGATGAGAGGGATGGCACAAATTGTAGATTGACTGTGCAGCATGCCAACTTGTCAAAAGACACATGATCCCTTCTACAACATCTTGTTGATGCACCATATTAACCGTAGCATGGGCAGAGCTTGATAAATGTTTACCAGCTATAAAACGACCCGGCTCTCTACCTGGGCCTACTAAACCAGCCAAACGCGCGACTTTGCCGTTTTGTGCTAGTACCATTTGCTCCGCACTTTGTAATATCTGCTGCCGTTTTGAATCTTGTGCAGCCAGTGGCGCTTGCTCATCAAATGTGCCTGCTTCATTCCCATATACAGCTGTTGATGAGCACAGTAAAAACCCTTTGCACCGCATTGATTTTGCCGCTTCGAGTGCGCACGTTAAAGTTTCTAAATAATGGCTGTCGCTTTGGCGCATGCGCGGGGGAATGGCGCACACCCAATAAGCATCGGTTAGCGAGAGTGAATGATGAAGTTTAGTATCAGTAACACAAAAGGCTTGGATATCCGCTGTAGCATCTGCCTGTCTTCGCGTCGCTTGAACATCCCAACCGCAAGATTTGGCGCTGTGTACTAGGGCGTTGCCTAACCACCCAGCCCCTAAAACGACCAACTTATTATTCATCATATTTTCTTAATTTTACCTATATTGGGTCATAATGTTAGTACAGCATGATGAAAAACGCTATCGGCATTTCCTCAGCTTTAGGTTATAAATTTGCAACTGCAATTTGATGATTCTTTACTATTTTTTTATTTTTGTTGGAGCGATATGATAAATACCCATGTCTCGCCTTGCTCACACTCCGTGTAAATTAGGTAGATCTATCAATTGAGATATGGTTTTATTATGTTAGCGCTGTCCCAATAAAAAGAATATGTCATGTTTGAAAACTTATCTCTTCGTAAAAAAATTCTCATCTTAATCGGCGGCACAATCTCTGTGCTACTTATGCTGGCTTCTACTTATTTTGTTAATCATATCGCAACAATATCGCGTCAAGGTATCGAGCGCGAAGCACAGAGTTATATCTACTCTGAAAAGTTGTCTATGGAATCTTTTTTCGCCCAATACGGCAAAGTAGTTGGCACATTCGTAACCAATCCGCACAACGTGAATTGGTTTGACAATTATTCTGTTAGGGAACAAAACCTCGCAGGAGATAAAGGCTACAGCGAAGTAAATGAAGACTTTCAACGCATCAGCCAAAGCGACGAAAATATTCTTTCAGCTTTCATGGCCTCAGCCAGAACCGGTGAATATTTCAAAGAAAATGAGCGTACGTCTAATTTCGCCGATGGACGCCCTTATTACGCCTACAAACGCCCTTGGTGGCAAGACGCTTTGAATCACGGCAAGCTCTATGTTGGCGCACTCTCAGTTGATATCAACACAGGGGATGTTTCAGCCGTCGTACAACAACCTATTTATAATAAACAAGGTGAATTAGTCGCGGTAGGTGGCGTAGACTTACAGATAAACAAAATTAGCGCCATGGTCGAAGATATTCAGTTCGACGGCGAGGGCTACGGCTTTCTACTAGATAATGAATTAAAAGTCGTTCACCTATCCAAGCGTACCGGCCATAATTTGTCTACAACTGACGCAGGACCACGAGGTAAAGAAGGTTTAGCAGGCCTTGAGCAGCAATTCCAAGATACCAGCGGCTTTACAGAGTTAACCCGCCTTATTGACAGACAGGACGATGGCACTGCCACAGTAACCCTACAGGGCCAAGAGTACTACGTGGTGTTCAATAGTGTAAAACTAGATACCCCAGTACTTGACTGGCATGTCGGTATTTTGATACCGGTAAGCCTGATTGACGAGCCAGTCAATGAGGCTGTCATGAGCACGGTAACTGCTGTGATTGTGATTTTATCTATCATTGTCGCGATGATTTTACTCGCCGCGCAAATGATCACTCGCCCCATTATTACCCTGACTGACACGATGCGTGACATTGCATCTGGTGAAGGCGACTTAACGCGTCGTATCAATATTTCAAGTCAGGACGAAGTGGGTCAATTAGCCATGCACATGAACACCTTTATCGACAAGCTACGTTCGATGATGATTGATACCGCAGCGCAAGCCGAACAATTAAGTGGTGCATCGGCCCAATTACGCGATGTCTCAAACAATACCAATGCTGAGATACAGCAAGAAAAAGAACAGGTTGATAGTGTGTCAGCGGCTGTGACCGAGATGGCTGCAACCGTTACCGAAATCTCTCGCAATGCCCACGAAACTAACCGTGCTTCAGATCTTGTACAATCCATGACAAATGATGGCTCACAGCGTTCGAGTCAAGCACAAGAGGTGATGACTGAACTGGCCAGCCACATCGGGGATGCAGCAAAAGTCGTAGCGGGGTTAGAACAAGAAACCAGTAATATTGGCGCTGTTATTGACGTCATTAACGGCATTGCAGAACAAACTAACTTACTCGCCCTAAACGCTGCCATTGAGGCTGCCCGTGCCGGAGAACAAGGTCGAGGCTTTGCTGTGGTTGCCGATGAAGTGAGAAGTCTTGCGAGCAGAACACAGGAGTCGACAGATGATATTCGAAATATGATCTCACGACTGCAGCAAATTGCGCAGCAGGCATCAACCATGATGCAGCAAGGTCAAGAACGAGCACAAAGCTCTGTGGAACAGACACAAGAAGTGTTAGACGCATTACGCAATATCACAGATTCGGTTAATACTGTACAAGACCAGAGCCATCAAATCGCAACCTCTACGGAAGAGCAGACGGTGGTAGCTGAAGACATCAACAATAGCCTTAACTCTATTAATGATCTAGTGAATAGTACAGCCAACCATGCGCACCTATTAGCTGATGAGGCAAGAGACTTAAACGATTTAGCCAAAGCACTTAATGCCACAGTAAATCAATTTAAACTTTAATCTCCAAAAAGTTTTGGTACGACACAACATGGTGTCGTACCAAAATCACTTCAATTTTTCTCATATTGCAACACAGCAAACTTGCTCAATTTACAAGCAAAAACAACTTGTTATCTCGCCTATTGCAACAAATATCATTAGTTATCAGCAGTTAAGGAATTAGATGAGACTGTTGATCACAATCAAACAATTTCACCCTCAAACCTTTACTTGGGTATTTTTTTTCGCCAAATTAATAATAAAATACTAGAAAATTAAGTATATTTAAAAGAACCATTTGTTACCTTTATGCAATTAAACTCATAGCTCGTGCGAGCTTGTAGGGTGTTATATGATAAAAAACTGGCGTTTAAGCCAACAACTTAACGGCGCCTTTGGCGTAATGATATTGATGATAATCGTACTCTCTATTACGGCTTATTGGGGATTGAGCAGCGGATACAATAATTTTGTCGAATACCGTACCAAAGCAAGGGACAGCAATTTAGCTGGACGTATTCAAGCGAATTTACTGGAGGTAAGATTACAAGCCATTAAATACTTAAAGCATCAAAGCGATGCAAATATCGCCCAATTTGACCAGCGATTAGAATTACTAGAAACGCTACTCGATAAAGCCCAAGCCCAATATTCTGACACCTCTCAACTCAGCATCATCACTGATAGCCAAAAACAAATAGAACGATATGAACGCAGCTTTAGACAAGTTATCACATTATATGAGCGTCGCCACCAAATAGTTAACAGTACGTTGAATAAACAAGGACCAGAGCTGGATAATCAACTACGCACCATGATGGATAACGCGCAGTCCATTGAAGAAGTAAATAAAATCAGTGCGCTGCGAAGCTTGCTGCAGCAAGGCCGATTATCCACAAACCAGTTTTTAGTCGCCAATGCTGAGCGGGATTACCAAATGGCGACAGACACACTAAATAGGTTAAACACGCAAGCAACACAATTGCTGCAACAATCTCAAACAGGTCAATATCAGCGCTTTATTACCCCTTTAGAAGCTTATCAAGCTGGGCTAGAAGAGGTTTATCAGGTCATCATCAAACGTAATACGGAAATAACTCAGTCACTGGATAAAATCGGCCCAGACGTCGCAGCCCAAGTTGAAAATATCAAATTAGATATCAAAGCATCACAAGATGAGTTAGGGCCAATAGTGCAAGCAGCCAGCGCCAATGCCAAGTTTATTGTCATCACACTCGCGTTGCTTATCATTGTCTGTGGCGTATTTTTTAGCTGGTTTATTAGCCGAATTATCAAACTGCCAATTGGTGGAGAGCCGCGAGAAATTGAAGCTATGGCAAGAAAGATTGCCACGGGCGATCTGACTGTTCACTTCGATCAAAGCCAAACCAATAGCGGTATTTACCAAGCGATGTCAGAAATGGTGTCGAATCTGCGGACATTTATCGAACAGATCCACCAATCCACAGACACGTTGACTGCGACAGCACACAATATGAGTGCTATCACAACACAGGCAATGCAAGGTGCTGAGCAACAAATGGCGCAGTTAGAAAGTACCGATAGAGCAATGGATGAGATGGCTCAGACCGTATCAGATATAACCCAAAGTACCCAATCTGCTGCGGATACAGCGACAGCCGCGGAAGAGTCTTCACAGCATGGACTAAATGCTGTCGCACAAACAACGACTTCAATCACTACATTAAAAGCAGACATTGACAATGTCAGCCAAACCATTTCAAAACTTGCTGAAGAAACCCAATCGGTAGGATCTATCCTTGATGTCATCCGTGGTATTGCAGATCAAACCAACTTGCTTGCACTCAATGCTGCCATTGAAGCGGCCAGAGCCGGAGAGCAAGGCCGCGGATTTGCGGTAGTGGCTGATGAGGTACGTAGCCTAGCAAGTCGCACACAGCAAAGTACAGAAGAGATTCAAGCCATGATCTCTAGGCTTCAACAAGAAGCACAGCGTTCTGTAGAGCTCATGGGAAGTAATGTCGATAATGCTGAAACCACTGCTGATCAAATTCACCAAGCGGGACAAACTTTACAGCAAGTGTCAGACTCTGTTATCGCGATCCGTGATATGAGTATCCAAATAGCCAGTGCCACCGAACAGCAAAATGCCGTAACACAGCAGGTCTCCCAAGGGGTTCGTGATGTCACCGGGACAGCAAAAGAAACGGCGCAAGGCGCAGAAAAAGCGTCCAATGATGCAACTGTGCTTGCCACACTAGCCGAGGATCTCGCTGCCACGGCCAAGCGTTACCAACTTTAGCGCGCTTTTAGGCAATACAGGACCCTTCTGTATTGCCTAATAATCACCCCATTGCGTCAGATCAAACTCTGCTTATGTAGTAACACCTATACTGAGCAAGTGTAATATTATTTGAGTGCGATCGTGATTAAACTACCTCATTGGGAAGATTCCCTGATCCAGAAGTATAATATTTCTGGTCCAAGATATACCTCTTACCCCACCGCTTTATCATTGACCTCCGGATATGACCAAACTGCAATGACCAACGCCATTGCCAATTCATCTAATCGTGCGTTGTCGCTGTATATCCATATCCCTTTTTGTCATCAGCTATGTTACTACTGTGGCTGCAATAAGATTATTACCCGCCATCAGTCAAAAGCCGATGTTTATCTTGATCATCTCGTTCAAGAAATCGAGGCACAAGCGCCATTGTTTAAGGACTATCATGTCGAACAACTACACCTAGGTGGAGGTACGCCGACTTTTTTAACCACAGCTCAAATGGCACGGCTCATTGCGGCCCTCGAACAGCACTTTGATTTTACCCATACTGCACAACGCGGTATTGAAATAGACCCTCGCTCGCTGGCAGATGGCATGTTAGTGTCACTGAAAGAAATGGGGTTCAACCGCGTATCATTTGGCGTTCAAGACTTTAATGATGAAGTACAAGCTGCTGTTAATCGCCCGCAGCAAATTGACGAAGTACTCTCTGTTTTGCAACAAGCACGAGCTCTCGGCTTTAAATCCATCAATATGGACATGATATACGGCTTGCCACACCAAACCCCAGAAACTTATCAAGCGACTATAGCGCAGCTTATCGATCTGGCACCAGACCGTGTTTCTCTCTTTAACTATGCGCACTTGCCTGACAGATTTGCAGCCCAGCGAAAGCTCAAAGAGCAAGATATGCCAACGCCAGAGCAAAAGCTAACGATCTTCAAAGCGACTCTTGAGTGCATGACACAAGCGGGATATCAGTACATTGGTATGGACCATTTTGCAAAACACGATGATGAGCTAGCTATTGCACAACGGGAAGGCCAACTACACCGAAACTTTCAAGGCTATACCACTCATGGCAACTGTGATTTATTAGGCTTGGGTGTGTCGTCTATTTCACAGATTGGCAATGCCATATTACAAAATGAAAAAGAGTTAAAACCTTATTATCATGCAGTCTCAGAGCAAAGAAATGCTATCAGTAAAGGGATATCACTGACTCAAGATGACCTCATTAGAGCAGCAGTTATCAAGCAACTTATCTGTCATTTTGAACTAGACAAAGCATCTATTAGTGAGCAGTTTAATCTCGACTTCGATGAGTACTTTGAGCACGCATGTATCGCACTTGCACCATTAGAAAAAGATGGCCTTGTTATCAACAATCAAAACACCATCACCGTGACAGCTAAAGGCACACTATTTATCCGGATCATCTGTATGTGTTTTGACGCCTATTTACAACAGCAGATTAAAAATACCCGTTTTTCACGTGTCATTTAGAGCAACGCAGCCCGCCTTACTCTGTGCGGGCTTTACAGTTTTTCTGTAATTGTGAGCCACTAAACTGGTTAATTGACAGCACTCATCGTCCAGTTGCTTTCAAGTTCATTCACATGCCTTGTCAATGAACCTAGCCATACTCCTTGTATACTATCGGGCTAAAACATAACAAGGCTACTGGCAATCTGCTATGTCGATGTTTGATTACCCCTTCCCCCTTGGCACACTCTTTTACTGGCTTAAAGTGTGTTATCTCAGCTTATACTCACCTTTTCTTTTTGCTCATTTTAGATATTTATCAAGGGATTGTTTTAGAAGGGATTCATTATTTGAGAGTTCACCTGGGCAGGGCCTACCAGAAGATGAAGGGAGGCCAGCTTGAGCCATCTCTGATGTATCTTCAAACAAATAGCACTTACCTTTCCATTTCACTAGACGCCTGCCTTGGCTACGATAGATTTCTTCTGTTTCTCCAGACAAAAATTGAGTGTGTGCTTTTGGTGTTTTCATTCGCTCTATCGGTGCGCCTGCCTGTGTATCAAATTGCCTGGAGCCAAAATAAGCCTCTTGCTCTTTTTGTTGAAGCTGCTGAATACCTTTGTGCGGGTTAAACTTGAACACTTTTACTTTGTTTGAAGCATTTGCATCTTGATGATTCTCTGGCTGAAGCGCTTCATGCATTTGCACCGCTTCTGGCTGCTCTAGCGACTTTTCAAGAGCGTTATACTCAGGCTCGTCTGCTGAAATAATGGGTTGCTTGTCTGATATGGGTTCACTTACGTTCTCTTCACTTAAGTGAGTATCAACGGCCTCGATAACTGGTTTACGCGGTTCATCCATTGACACCACATATACTTTGAGTGGCTTTTCTTGATTTGCGATAGGTAATGGTGGTGTTACTGAAAACAATATATAGCCAATCACGCCGTGTATTGCCAGCGACCCCAGCACAGCCCCCCTTATAGAGCGCATTCATAATTTCCTTTAATTTATTGCCTTGGGTGCTTGGAGGGGCTTTTTCGATGAAAGTTCAAAGTGGATTAAAGAGATTGGCTAGAGATATATAGCGGCCATTAAAAAACAAAAACCCCGGCCAAGGCCGGGGTTTTAATAAGTAAACTTAATTAAAAATTAAGCTTTCTTAGGACGTTCAATCACGTCAACTAGCGTCCAAGATTTTTTCTTAGAGATTGGCGCACATTCGCGAATAGTCACGACGTCACCTGCTAGTGCTGTGTTGTTTTCATCATGTGCGTGCAACTTAGTTGTACGCTTGATGAATTTACCGTAGATCGGGTGTTTAACCTGACGCTCGATAGCAACAACGATTGACTTGTCCATTTTGTCGCTAACTACACGACCTTGAAGAGTACGGATCTTATCGCTCATTATGCACCTGCCTTCTGGTTAATAACCGTTTTAACACGCGCAATATTGCGACGTACTTTTCTCAGCTCGTGAGTTTGAGCTAGCTGACCAGTGCTCGCTTGCATGCGCAGGTTGAACTGCTCACGAAGAAGCTCTAGAAGTTCAGCTTTAAGCTCTTCTACGCTTTTGTCTTTTAATTCGCTAGCTTTCATTACATTACCGTCCGAGTTACAAATGTTGTTTTGAAAGGTAATTTACGAGCAGCTAGGTCGAATGCTTCACGAGCAAGCTCTTCTGAAACACCTTCCATCTCGTAAAGTACTTTACCAGGCTGAATTTCAGCAACCCAGTATTCAACAGAACCTTTACCTTTACCCATACGAACTTCAAGCGGTTTCTCTGTAATTGGCTTATCTGGGAATACACGGATCCAGATTTTACCTTGACGCTTGATATGACGCGTCATAGCACGACGAGCTGCTTCGATTTGACGAGCAGTCATACGGCCACGGCCAGTCGCTTTCAAGCCGAAAGAACCGAAGCTAACTTTGTTACCGCTAGTAGCAAGACCACGGTTGCGGCCTTTGTGTACCTTGCGGAATTTTGTACGTTTTGGCTGTAACATTAGTCGCTACCTCTTACTTAGCACTTTTCTTAGCTTTCTTCGGTGCACGTTTAGCTGGCTTCTCTTGCTCTTGTTTCAGTGGAAGACCACCGATAACTTCGCCTTTGAAGATCCAAACTTTAACACCGATGATGCCGTAAGTAGTCAAAGCTTCTGAAGTAGCGTAATCGATATCAGCACGTAGAGTGTGTAGAGGTACACGACCTTCACGGTACCACTCAGAACGTGCGATTTCAGCGCCGCCTAGACGACCACTAACTTCAACCTTGATACCTTTAGCACCTAGACGCATTGCATTTTGAACTGCGCGCTTCATAGCACGACGGAACATAACACGACGCTCTAGCTGTGAAGAGATACCGTCAGCAACTAATTGTGCATCTAGCTCAGGCTTACGTACTTCTGCAATGTTGATTTGTGCAGGTACACCAGCAAGCTTAGTTACAGCTTGGCGAAGCTTTTCAACGTCTTCACCTTTTTTACCGATAACAACACCAGGACGAGCTGTGTGAATTGTTACACGGATCGATTTAGCTGGACGCTCGATAACGATTTTAGACACAGAAGCGTTTTTCAATTCCTTAGTAAGGTATTGACGCACTTTGTGATCGCCAAAAAGCTGCTCAGAGAAATCTTTTGTATTCGCGTACCAAGTAGATACCCAAGGCTTTGAGATACCTAGGCGAATACCAGTAGGATGAACTTTTTGTCCCATTACTTATATCTCCTAGCTATCTGAAACCACAACAGTGATGTGGCTTGAACGCTTAAGGATGCGGTCTGCGCGTCCTTTAGCACGTGGCATAATACGTTTCATTGTAGGACCTTCGTCTACAAAAACTTTAGCCACTTTAAGCTCATCAATGTCAGCACCTTCGTTGTGCTCCGCGTTAGCGATAGCAGACTCAAGTACTTTTTTAACCAATACAGCCGCTTTCTTTGGGCTATACGCTAGGATTTCTAGCGCGCGATCAACCGGAAGTCCGCGGATCTGATCAGCAACTAGACGTGCTTTTTGCGCCGAACCAGAGGCGAATTTGTGTTTAGCTAATGCTTCCATCATACCCTCCGATTAACGCTTCTTAGCTTTCTTATCCGCAGCGTGACCGCGGTAAGTACGTGTAGGTGCAAATTCACCTAGTTTGTGACCGATCATTTCGTCTGTAACGAATACAGGTACGTGCTGACGACCATTATGGACAGCGATGGTCAATCCGATCATGTTAGGGATGATCATTGAACGACGGCTCCAAGTCTTTATAGGCTTCTTGTCACCGCTTTCCAACGCCTTCTCTACCTTCTTCAGCAAGTGTAGGTCAATGAATGGACCCTTCTTGAGAGAACGTGGCATGGCAATTCCTCAACTATTACTTAGTACGACGACGTACGATAAATTTATCAGTACGCTTGTTCTTACGTGTCTTAGCACCTTTAGTAGGCTTACCCCATGGAGACACAGGGTGACGACCACCAGATGTACGACCTTCACCACCACCGTGTGGGTGGTCAATCGGGTTCATGGCAACACCACGAACTGTAGGACGGATACCACGCCAACGATTAGCACCAGCTTTACCTAGTGAACGAAGCATGTGTTCAGCGTTACCTACTTCACCGATAGTTGCGCGGCAATCCGCTTCAACTTTACGCATTTCACCTGAACGTAGACGTAGAGTCACGTACTGGCCTTCACGCGCTAGGATCTGTACATATGCACCAGCAGAACGTGCAATCTGAGCGCCTTTACCAGGCTTAAGCTCAACATTGTGTACTGTAGTACCTACTGGGATGTTACGCATTGGTAATGTGTTACCAGCTTTGATTGGTGCATCAACACCAGACTGGATTGCATCACCTGCTTTAACACCTTTAGGTGCGATGATGTAACGACGCTCACCGTCTGCATATAATACAAGAGCGATGTTTGCGCTACGGTTAGGATCGTACTCTAGACGCTCAACAACAGCTGGAATGCCGTCTTTTGTGCGTTTAAAGTCAATTACACGATAGTGATGCTTGTGACCACCACCGATGTGACGAACCGTGATACGACCGTTGTTGTTACGACCACCTGATTTAGAGTTCTTCTCTAGTAGCGGAGCGTATGGCTTACCCTTGTGTAGATCAGGGTTAACCACTTTAACGACGTGACGACGACCCGCAGAAGTTGGTTTACACTTTTGAAGTGCCATAATTCTAACTCCCCTTATTACTCGGCGCCGCCGACAAAGTCTAGCTCGCTGCCTTCTTTAAGAGTAACGTAGGCTTTCTTCCAGTCTGAACGACGGCCGAAACGCATGCCTGTACGCTTTGTTTTACCCTTAACATTTAGAGTGCGAACACCAGTTACTTCTACTTCAAAAAGCTTTTCAACAGCTGCTTTAACTTCAGCTTTGTTTGCATCTTTTGCTACTTTGAACACGATAGTGTTGTTCGCTTCAGCAGAGATAGTACTTTTCTCAGAGATGTGTGGAGCAAGAATTACTTTTAAAAGACGTTCTTCACTGATCATGCTAATGACTCCTCAAGTTGCTTCACAGCACCTGCAGTAATTAGAACCTTATCGAAAGCGATTAGGCTTACTGGGTCGATGCCAGCTACGTCACGAGTATCAACCTTGTACAGGTTACGAGATGAAAGGAATAGATTCTCATCTACTTCTTCAGTCACGATTAATACGTCTTTCAGCTCAAGCTCTTTAAGCTTAGCTACTAGTTCTTTAGTCTTAGGTGCTTCTAAACCGAAGTTTTCAACAACAACAAGACGCTCTTGACGAACTAGTTCAGATAAGATGCTCTTGATCGCACCGCGATACATCTTACGGTTAACTTTTTGGCTGTGATCTTGCGGCTTAGCTGCAAAGCTCACACCACCGCTGCGCCAGATTGGGCTGCGGATTGTACCAGCACGTGCACGGCCAGTACCTTTTTGGCGGAATGGTTTCTTACCACCACCACGTACTTCAGAACGCGTCTTCTGAGCTTTAGTACCTTGACGAGCACCTGCTGCGTAAGCAACAACTACTTGGTGTACTAATGCTTCGTTAAACTCACGTCCAAAAGTAGCTTCGGAAACTTCAAGCGCACCAGCGCCTTTAATTGCTAATTCCATCACTAAATCTCCAGGACTTATGCTTTAACAGCAGGTTTAACGATAACGTCGCCGCCGATAGCGCCAGGTACTGCACCTTTAACTAAAAGCAGGTTACGCTCAGCGTCAACACGAACTAGTTCAAGGTTCTGTGTCGTAGAACGAACATTACCCATTTGACCGGCCATTTTCTTACCTTTGAAAACTTTACCAGGAGACTGGTTTTGACCGATTGAACCAGGAGCACGGTGAGATAGAGAGTTACCGTGTGTAGCGTCTTGCATGCTGAAGTTCCAGCGCTTAACACCACCTTGGAAACCTTTACCTTTTGAAGTACCAGTAACGTCTACTTTTTTCACTTCAGTGAAAAGTTCAACAGTTAGTTCTGAACCTACTTCAAACTCACCTTCTCCGCCGTTAAGACGGAATTCCCACAGGCCACGACCCGCTTCAACGCCAGCTTTTGCGAAGTGACCCGCTGCTGGTTTGTTTACACGGCTTGCTTTTTTCTCGCCTGCAGTAACTTGAAGCGCGTTATAACCGTCTGTAGCGTCAGATTTGATCTGAGTTACACGGTTAGGCGTCGCTTCGATAACTGTCACAGGGATAGATACACCATCTTCAGTGAAGATACGTGTCATACCCACTTTACGACCGACTAGACCTAATGCCATTTTCCTAAAACCTCTCTAATCTTTCGATTAACCCAGGCTGATTTGAACATCAACACCAGCAGCAAGGTCTAGGCGCATTAGAGCGTCTACAGTCTTGTCAGTTGGTTCTACGATGTCGATCAGACGTTTATGGGTGCGGATTTCATACTGATCACGCGCGTCTTTGTTTACGTGCGGAGAGATCAATACAGTGAAACGCTCAAAACGCGTAGGTAGTGGGATTGGACCACGTACCTGAGCACCAGTGCGCTTCGCAGTTTCCACGATTTCCGCCGTTGATTGGTCAATCAAACGGTGGTCAAAAGCTTTTAGGCGAATACGAATGCGTTGATTTGACATTCTTAAACCTCAATTAAAAGAGCATTTAAAAAGAGCATAAAAAAACCGCCGAAACTATCTTATAATACCTAAGAAGTCGGTTGTTCTTTTATTTCTACCATCGAACTCCAAATCGGAGTTCCTGTTTAATAGCCTGAAATCCAGACTTTCATTTGTACTTTCAGCGGCCAGAAGCCGAGAAAGTTCGCACATTATAATGATACTGGTGATAAATGCAACAACTAAATGCAATAAATTTGCCTCACCTAACTAACCGTCTGACTCTCTAATATAAGGTAATTGTATTGCTCCAAATTATTGTCACAACTTAAAGAAATAAAGGGTCACTACGTCCTAATTAATAAATGTGTTCTACTGTGCATCTACTATACTAATCAACACATTGGCTACCCAGGATCCATGCTAATCAGCAACCCTGCCAATACACAAAGGTAGCAAACATCTGGGGACGGAGCACACTGGACAATGGTCAGTCCAGTTAATCCTTGATATTCTATTGCAAAAATTACTATTTGGTACTGCGTATGCGCTTTATATCCCAAAGTCTCAACGTGCTCGCACGCTGGACTAATTGGCTTTTAGTTAAAAGTAAACTGTTGCCAGAAAACCCGATCGAACAGTTCGACCTAGATCCAAACCTGCCAACTTTTTATGTCACGAGATTAAACTCACATTCAGATCTCGCAGCCATTGATCGCATGTGCCAAAAACTGGGGCTACCGAGTCCAATGCAAATGCAAAAGATTGGCAATTCAGAGGTACCGCGTTTTATCGCGATGCAAAACCCAACGCCACTTTTTTCAAAATCAGCGAAACCCAGTAATGCGCTGCAATTAAGTAAAGAAATCTTTCACGCTTTGAAAGCTAACCCAGAAACACAAGCACAAATATTGCCTGTATCGGTGTTTTGGGGCCGGGATCCCGGTAAAGAGAAACCGGGGTTGGCAACATTATTAGGCCACTCTCTCACACCGAGTTGGTTGCGAAAAGCACTGGTCGTTTTGTTCTCAGGTCGTGACAATCTAGTGCGATTTTCAGCGCCCATCGCCATCGAACAGCTGATGAACGACAAAGCCGATGTCGAAGAATTACCACAAAAATTACTGCGCGTTGCCCGGGTTCACTTCCGCCGCCAGCAACTCGCAGCAACAGGTCCTAAACTGCCGTCACGCGAAGCGCTGTTTAATTCTATTCTCGCAGCCCCGAGTATTAAAAAAGCCATTGCCGAAGAGGCCAAAGCTAAAGGTTTAAGCCACCACGAGGCAAGACTCAATGCTCAGGAGTTACTTGACGAAATCGCCGCAAACTATTCCGATGCGATGGTGCGCGTCGCGGATCGAGTGCTCACTTGGCTGTGGAATAAACTATACAACGGAATTGATGTAAAAAATGCAGATGAAGTCCGTACTCTCGCAGATAAAGGTCACGAGATCATTTATGTGCCATGTCATAGAAGTCATATGGACTACCTGTTGCTAACGTATGTTATCTATCATCAAGGTCTTGTTCCACCGCATATTGCGGCAGGTGTGAATCTCAACTTTTTCCCAGCAGGGGGGATCTTCCGCCGCTCAGGCGCTTTTTTCATCCGCCGCTCATTTGCAGGCAACAAACTCTACTCAGCCGTATTTAAAGAGTACTTGAGCCAGCTATTTATTAAAGGCTACTCAGTGAAGTTTTATACCGAAGGTGGACGCAGCCGTACAGGTAGATTATTGCCACCCAAAACGGGCATGTTAGCCATGACCATGCAATCTATGCTCAGAGGCATAGATAGGCCAATTTCTATCGTACCAGTCTATATTGGTTATGAACATGTGATGGAGATCAATACTTACCTCAAGGAACTTGCCGGCAATCATAAGAAGAATGAATCTGTTCTTGGGGTTTTCAAAGCGATTAAAAACCTCCGTAATTATGGCCGTGGCTACCTTAATTTTGGTCAACCTATACATCTAAACCAGTACTTAAATGAACATCAGCCAGACTGGCGTCAAGATATTAGTGCCGATGAGACAACCAAGCCCCATTGGTTGAATGGCCAAGTGGCAAATGTTGCTGATCAGATCATGACCAACATCAATGCCAGCGCCGCACTGAACGTGATTAATGTGCTGGCAACAATCTTACTCAGCAACGAGCAATTTGCGCTGAGCAAGCAAAAGCTACTTGAGCAACTGCGCTTTTATTTGGCGCTGCAAAAGCACGCCAAATACAACGAGCATATCACGCAGCCAGATGAAGATGCTGAGGCACTGCTGGCCCATGCATTAAAGCTTGATAAATTTGATGTCTTGCAAGATGGGCTGGGTGAGATCATCACCATTAAGGAAAAAGAACGCACCCTATTCAATTATTACCGCAACAATATATTACACCTTTTTGCGGTGCCCAGTGTGCTGGCCCAAATGCTCTTCAACCGCTACAGCATGAGTGTAAAAGACGCAGAGCAAAAGTTGAAAACGCTGTATCCACTGTTTGCCAAAGAGTGGTTTTTAACCCCTATGCGAAATGGCTATATCAACAAAATATTAGAAAGCTTCGCACAGCATGAGTTGATCACCTTTGACGGAACTAATGCCGTAGCCAACAAAGATAATCGCGCACTGGCAAAACTCGAAATGCTTGGCAAGGTATGCCATTTAACATTAGAGCGCTATGCCATTACCAGCAGTTTAGTGATCAATAACCAAGGGATAAAGCGTGTTGATTTAGAGCGTGAGAGTGATATTTTGGCCAACCGTTTAGGTACGTTACATGGCATTAAGAGCCCAGAATTCTTCGATAAGAAGGTTCTGAGCAGCTTTATAAATGCACTGCGCGAACAGGGATTTATCAGTATTTCTGAGCAGCAAACCATCCAGGCAGAAACACAGCTGGAAGAGCTGCAAGCTTTTCTTACTGAGTTACTACCTGCGCGGATCTGGCAGTCTATCAACGATACTGTGTAGCTGTGAATAATGCGCCAAACTAGCGTTGGCGCATTACGCCCTCTTGAATCGTCGATGCGACTAATTCACCTGTGCGGGTAAAGAATTGTCCACGCACCAAACCTCTTCCATTGCTCGCACTAGGGCTATCGACACTATAAAGCATCCAATCATCCAGTCTAAACGGGCGATGGAACCACATTGCGTGGTCAATCGTAGCAACTTGCATATTGGGCTGCATAAATGACAAGCCATGAGGTTGTAGCGCGGTAGGCAAAAACTCGAAATCAGACGCATAGGCCAACAAGTAATTGTGGATCCGCCTTTCGTCAGGCATTTTACCATTGGCTTTAAACCACACATGACGCTTTGCTTGCGCCTTTTGCGGTTGGAACGGGTTTTGAAAGTTCACAGGGCGCATATCGAGGGGCATTTCTTGCGTAAACTTCGGCCTCAACGCCTCAGGGATCAAATGTGCATTGTCTTGATAAAACTGTAATGCCGATTTAAGTGTTTCAGGCTCTGGTACGTTAGGCATTTCCGCCTGATGAGACAGCCCTGGCTCATCACCTTGAAAAGACGCAGTCATATAAAATATCGGCTTGCCATACTGGATGGCACTCACTCGACGAGTGCTAAAGCTGCGCCCGTCACGAATATTTTCAACATCATATACGATAGGCTTGCTCGCATCACCTGGACGTAAAAAGTATGAGTGCAATGAGTTTATATAACGGCCTTCAGGCAATGTGTATTTTGCGGCAGACAGTGCTTGACCCATCACTTGCCCGCCAAAAACCTGAGGAAAGCCCAAGTCTTGACTTTGTCCGCGATAAATCCCCTGCTCAATCTCTTCTAAACTTAATAAATCAAGCAAATTTTGTAAAACCTGACTCATTCGCTACCTCACCATTGTAGTTACTGCGATTAGTGATAATAATACACTAATCTACTTTTAATTGAGTACTTATAATGGCTTATTGGTTATTCAAAACTGAACCCGACGCATATTCTCTCGACGACCTGAAAAATGATGTACAACAAAGTACGTTTTGGGAAGGGATCCGCAACTACCAAGCGCGCAATTTTATGCGCGATCAAATGCAAGTAGGCGACAAAGTCTTTATTTACCATTCAAGTTGCAAAGTCCCTGCAGTGGTAGGTATTGCACAAGTAACCAAAGCTGCTGAAACGGACCCCTATCAGTTTGATGCCAGCAGTGATTACTATGATCCAAAGTCCACACCAGACAATCCAAGGTGGATAGGTGTAACCGTGCAATTTATAGAACAGCTTTCATCACCAGTGACACTCAAAGCGATTAAAGCAGACGATGCGATTGTCGAGCTTGCACTAAAAAAAGCGGGAAGACTCTCAATTATGCCAGTGACAGAGCAGGAATGGATCCACATCGTAGAAATGTCAAAAAGATGACCTAACTATGCTTTTTGCCACGTGGTTTTACTCGCCCTGTTTTGGGGATCATGGTGACATATAGCAACAAGGCAATCCACGAGAAGAACAAGGTGCCTATTAACCAACCGTTCTTCTCATGACCTTTGGAGCGTTTACTGCCTGCAACCAGAGCAATGGGTACCAGATAAACACACACAACCCCCACCATCAACATCAATTCGCTCATAACTGCTCCCAGGCTACCTCTTTCTCTAAAACCCGTTGTGGTGCAATATAGTGAATAATATCCCCGCCCGTAAGCCCATAACTGAGCGGTGGGTTCAGATCCATATTTTGACCACTTCTGTCGTGTGCAACTCCTAGTAAGGTGGCATTGTGATGCTCTTTGAAAAACATAAACAATTGGCCAAACTTACAGCTCGTTACCGAGCTTGGTATTTGCAGACTAAACTGTGTATCGCCACGCAGTGTCGACAACAATTCTTCTTGAATACGACTCGAGCCAGGATCCTGCATAGAACGCACCAATATTTCCGCTGACATGGCCGTCGAACACTCTACATTTTCGCAATGTAAACGCAGTAGCTCTGCCTTAGTTTCATCGATGAAGTGAGCACAGATATGGGCACTAGACTGCACAATTGGGCTCAACTTGAGTGCTGTGGTAAATGTGTGATCATCATCTTTGCCGTCAACTATCACTTTGGCAGCAGTGCCGATAGCAGTGCGAGACAGTTCAATATCATCAGTAAAGCTGGCTAGACGCACAAAATCCACTTGAGGGTAACGCAGTAAAGGGTGCTCCATGTCTTCATGCACAGCAAGTACAATTCGCCGCTCAATCCGTTTATTGTCGGCAAGAATAAACTCGATCATTTTTTCAGTGCGCGTTGGGTGCCAGCCAAAAATGATGATGTGATCGTTTAAATGAGAGAAATCTTTATCGCCTTTCATTGCTCTTTTTACCCATATTGTAATTTCTTGACCAACTTTTCCTAACAACACACCAAATAGCGCCAGCCCAAACGGAATTTGCACCAATGCGACAGCCCACCTACCCAGCTCGGTAGTCGCGCTGAAGTCTCCGTACCCCACTGTCGATGTGGTCACAACATAATAATAAACAAAGGTACTAAACGGTAACAGCGCGTGCTCTTTTGCAAACCATAACATTCCCCAAGTCAGCAGCATATGGCATGCTGTGGCGAGTACAAGGATTTGCCAACTGGCGCGATTGATGTGATTTTGGATTTGTAACAGCATGCGCTTTATTACGATCGGCATTTATTATCCCAAAACTGTGTATTGATCCCTGTATGACATCATCTATCAGTCAAGCAACAAGTCAATGCTTTCATGGGAAAAAGTTGATTTATTCAGAAATTTTCAGCAAATATTGCATTTTTGCATTACTGTGGTAAAGAACTCGTAATTTTAACAGTTATATGTGTATACTTTGAAAAGCAGCTAGATGACGAGGTGAAAGTATGGCGGGTGTGTTAGCTTCAGTTGATCAACGCACACAGTTGGTGGGTGAAAACCGGCTTGAATTATTGCTATTTCATTTACACAGTAGACACCTGTTTGCATTGAACGTTTTTAAAGTTAAAGAAGTTGTCAAACTACCTCACCTGAACAAAATGCCCAATGCGCATCCCAAAGTGGCAGGGGTAACCAATATTCGCGGTGAGTCGATCCCAGTTATCGATTTGCGCCAAGCCATTTGTATGCCTCCCACAGAGTATGACGATGACAGCAACTTGGTTATCACCGAATACAATCGTACCGTCCAAGCCTTTTTAGTTGGCAAAGTTGATCACATCGTAAATACGACTTGGTCAGATATTATGCCAACCCCGAAATCAGTTGGCCGCAATCATTACCTGACAGCATTAACGAAAGTACAGCGAGATGGGGCTGAGCACATCGTCGAAATTATTGACGTTGAAAAAGTTTTAGCAGAAATAATAGATTACGATGTCGAGATCCCAGATGGGGTGCTAGACAACACCATTTTGAGTGAGTTTAAGGGGCGCAAAATCCTCCATGCAGATGACTCCCCCACAGCACGGCGTCAAGTATCTGATACGCTTGCCCAAATTGGTATTGAAATCATTCCCGCAACTGACGGCCAAGAAGCCTTAAACCTGCTCAAGCACTGGGCTGATGAAGGCATCGATGTTAACAAAGAACTCATGGCAGTCATCACAGATGCTGAGATGCCTGTGATGGATGGCTATCGGCTCACCTATGAAATTCGCAACGACGAACGGCTCAAAGACCTGTATGTCATATTGAATACTTCATTAAGCGGCAGCTTCAACCAAGCCATGGTTGAAAAGGTCGGGTGTAATGCATTCCTGTCCAAGTTTCAGCCCGATTTATTAGTCCAAGAAATGCAAAAACGGTTAAAAGAGATTTTAGGCTAAAAAACTGTATAAAAAGACAGTAAATAAAAAATTAAATCTCTTTTAAATTCAACAAAATAACTAACACCCTTATCAAATTACACTTTGAAAACTGGGCTTTAAATAAGACGCTAGGTATACTTTGCCCTCACTTTTCGAATTAGGCGCAAAGATGGACGTATCTGAATTACTTGATGGCTTAAATGACAAGCAGCGTGAAGCGGTTGCTGCACCACTGAGCAATATGCTTATTCTGGCGGGTGCTGGCTCCGGTAAAACTCGGGTGTTAGTGCACCGAATCGCGTGGCTTATGCAGGTAGAACACGCCTCCCCCTACAGCATTTTTGCCGTGACTTTTACCAATAAAGCCGCCAAAGAGATGCGTTCACGTGTCGAAGAAACACTACAAAGCCCAGTCGGCGGCATGTGGATTGGCACTTTCCACGGCTTGTCTCATCGAATTCTGCGCGCCCATCACCGCGAAGCAAACTTGCCAGAGTCATTCCAAATATTGGACTCAGATGATCAACAGCGCATGATCAGACGCTTACTCAAAGCCATGAACATTGATGAGAAGAAGTGGCCTGCAAAACAGCTGAGCTGGTATATCAGCGCGCGAAAAGATGAAGGTTTACGTCCCAAAGATATCCAAGCTTATGATGCCAGTGAACAGCTTATGCTCAATGTTTATACCGCCTATCAAGAAGCTTGCGATAGAGCTGGTTTAGTTGATTTTGCGGAGATATTGCTGCGTTGCTATGAATTGCTACAGCAGCAACCCACCTTACTACGCCACTACCAACAGCGCTTTAAACATATGCTGGTAGACGAATTTCAAGATACAAACAGCATTCAATATCAATGGCTGCGTTTACTTGCCGGTGGCGATAACAACATCATGATCGTTGGTGACGACGATCAAAGTATTTATGGATGGCGTGGCGCAAAAATCGAAAATATTAAACGCTTCTTAAAAGACTTTGATGCCGATACAATTCGCCTTGAGCAAAACTACCGTTCCACGGGTACGATTTTGAAAGCATCCAATGCCCTCATTCAAAATAACTCCGAGCGTATGGGTAAGAGCCTTTGGACGGACGGCACCCAAGGTGAACCTATCTCAATTTATGCCGCTTTCAACGAATTAGACGAAGCACGCTTCACCATAGGTAAAATTAAGTCCTGGCTGCAAGATGGTAACGCGCTGACAGACTGTGCCATTTTATACCGAAACAACGCCCAATCTCGTGTACTGGAAGAGGCACTTCTGCAAGAGGGACTCAAATACCGTATTTATGGCGGCATGCGCTTCTTCGAGCGACAAGAAATCAAAGACGCCCTGTCATATTTGCGTCTGATCAGCAATCGCAATGACGATGCCGCCTTTGAGCGTGTTATTAATACACCTGCGCGTGGGATTGGTGACAAAACTTTGAGCCATATTCGCGACTGCGCTCGCAATGAGTCTCTACCTCTGTGGTATGCTGCCAAAGCGGTTATTGAGCAAAAACACTTAGCTGGACGCGCTGCAACGGCCGTAACACGCTTTATTGAATTGATAGAACAACTCGATGAAAAACTGGTCGAGTTGGAGCTAGCTGAGCAAGCAAAAACCACCATAGAGCACTCTGGGCTATTGGCCATGTATCAAGCAGAAAAAGGCGAAAAGGGCCGCGCACGCGTGGAAAACTTGGAAGAATTGATCAATGCCTGTGGTCAGTTTGAGTTACCTATTGAAGAAGAGTTTACGTCACCATTGCAAGGTTTCTTGGCTTATACCTCACTGGAGTCTGGCGAAGGGCAAGCCGACGAGCACGAAGATGCGGTACAGATGATGACGCTGCACTCAGCTAAGGGCCTTGAGTTCCCGCTGGTATTTATGGTGGGGGTAGAAGAAGGCATGTTCCCATCGCAACAAAGCCACGAAGAATCTGGCCGTTTAGAGGAAGAGCGTCGCCTATGTTATGTTGGCATGACACGTGCGATGCAAAAGCTTTATATCAGTCACGCCGAAAGCCGCCGCCTTTATGGCCAGGAAAAGTATCATAGCCCCTCTCGATTCTTACGTGAATTGCCTGAAGACTGCACTGAAGAGATCCGCATTAAAACCCAAGTATCCAGACCCGCTACCACTAATCGCTTCAGCGCCTCGGTCAGCCATGCAGCATTTGAAGACAGTGACTTCAACTTAGGGCAACGTGTGCTACACGCAAAGTTTGGCGCAGGTACCGTGCTCAATTACGAAGGGGTTGGTGCGCAATCCCGTATACAGGTCAATTTTGACGATGTGGGTACTAAGTGGCTGGTAACGGCTTATGCAAGACTGCAAGCCATTTAGTTTAAAACCCCAATTGGCGGGGTTAAGATCAGCAAGGCACCGTCAATTGCTGCTGTTGTGTGGCAGCAGGGATTGGGGGGTGCGTTGCTTTTTGCAGCTTGCTCAATCCGCTGAGCAATTGATACTCAGCGATGATACCAGTTGGCATGGGGCCATATGGCCACAACACTTGCACCAAATACTTGGTCAAGAGTTCGAGTTTGTTCTGTATGATGGCTACAGCGGTATCGTTCCCAACAAACTGGCAGCTTGCACAGGCACAGTCAAAGCAGGCGGACTACTTGTATTATTGCTACCGGAATTATCAGCACTTTCAACATGGTGCGATCCAGCACTAGCACGCTGGCTATCTGAAGGTGAACAAGCACACCAGAGTCCCTTTTTGACACGCTTAGCACACCATTTGCAGCGGCAGCAGTGCTGGCTGCTCAGCGAACAGGGTGGACCCAAATTACCCACCACCTACAGTGCCTCGTGTCAGACACTGAACTTAACATCACAATCTCAAGCTGTCAGCCAAATAGTCACCCATTTACAACAACATCCAGACACCCCCGTCTTATTGAGTGCAGACAGGGGTCGAGGCAAGTCAGCCGCGCTCGGATTGATAGCAGCACAGTTTGCTGGCAAAAATATCGTTTTATGTGCCCAGCAGCGCCGTGCAGTGCAAAATGGCTTCCTCCACTTTTGCAATGCACTTGAATTGGCGCCACCTGAGATAAATCAAAACCAAGTCAGTACGCTGAGCTATATTCCACCTGATATCGTGTTGGCCACACAGCCTGAAATCGATATTTTGTTGGTTGATGAAGCGGCGGCCATTCCCGTGCCTATCCTAAAACAGTTGTTGGCTCACTACCCCAGAGTGATTTTTGCGAGTACCTTGGTTGGCTACGAAGGCAATGGCCGCGGTTATACATTGCGCTTTCAAGACTACCTAAAAGCTCAACACCCTGACTATTTAGATCGGCATTTGGCTGACCCCATACGTTACGCCCATGGCGACCCGTTAGAGCAACATATGCGCCAATTGCTGGCGCTCGACTGTCAGTATGCAACCCTTTCACCTCAGTTAGATCAAATTGACTACCTCAACGTCGACAGCCAAGAGTTAATTCAAAATGAGGCATTGCTAGAGCAAGTCTTTGCACTGCTTGTATTGGCCCACTATCAAACCTCAGTTAATGATCTGCGACAGCTGCTCGACAGCCCAAGTAATCGCTTATTTGTGGCCTTTCAAAATAACCACCCAGTCGCAGTTTGCTTGGTGAATTTAGAAGGCGCTCTTGATCGCGACTTGGCCACCCAAATTGCATTGGGAGCTCGACGGCCGGCAGGTCATTTAATGGCGCAGCAACTGAGCCAGCTATTGGGTAACAGTGAGTTTTGCACTCGTCGAGGCGCACGTATTGCACGTATCGCTGTGGCACCATCCCACCAAAAGCACGGTATTGGCAGTGCCTTGATCCGCTTTTCTATGCACCAACTTGCCGATAAAGTCAGTTATTTTGGCAGTAGTTTTGGCGCGCAAGCGAATTTACTCGATTTTTGGCAAAACTTAGGGTTTAAGCCGTTAAAGCTCGGCTTCAAACAAGATAAAGCCAGTGGTGAATTTGCGGTCTTGGTGGTCCATAAAGATAGCCAAATCGACGTCAGGCTAGAACAGAGTACATTTGCAGATCAGCTGTATTTTGCGCTCAGTGGATTATATGCACAACTTCCTTGGCAACTGGTATGCAGCTTTCTCAGCTCTGCACCAAACAAGGGTCTCAGTGACTCGCAGCTCAAACACCTCACCTACCTGAAATCTAAACTTGCCAATGAGCAACAAATTGCGCCGTTCATAGAGCAGATCATAAAATCACAACCTAGCATCATAAATTCCTTGTCAAAGATTGCCCAACAATATGTAATTCTACTATTATTACAGCGACATCAGCCAAAAGAATTACCCCAAAAACTAAGGTTGCAATCTAAGAAACAAGTACAACAGGTCTATCAGTCACTGTTATCGGAAGTTTATGCTGAAATTATTTCTAAAAGCGATCCTCACTAGCACAGCTCTATTACAATCATGGTTGTGTTTTGCGACCTCCCCTAATACAACAATAAAACTGGGAATGAGTGTCGCTTTGAGCGGTCCAGCGAGTCATATTGGCCAACAGCTTAAACAAGGCCATGAACTCTACTTCAATTATGCCAATCGGGAAAAACGACCTGGCCAGCCGCATATTAAATTACTGGTTTTAGATGACGGATATGAACCAAGTCGTGCTGTCGATAATACGCACTATCTAATAAAACACCAAAACGTTGATGCCCTCATTGGGAACATGGGCACGCCCACTACCCATGCTATTAAAGACATATTAAAAAAGCACCAACTGCCGTTATTAATGCCTTATACTGGCGCTGAGTTTTTATATCAAAATCCAGGGTTTCCGATCTTCAAACTTCGGGCGAGCTATTTGGATGAAGCCAAGGATCAAGTGAAATATCTTGTCGAAGAGTTAGGACACAAAAACATAGCCCTTTTTATTCAAGCGGACGAATTTGGTCTAACGCTAGAAAAAAGCCATCGTCAAGCGCTCAAAAACCAAGGGATTGAGCCTGTCGTGATTGCGCGCTTTAGACGCAATACCAATGATGTTGCCAAAGCCCTAACACAGATATTAACCACCCAAGTCACAGCCATTGCAATGATAGGTACTTATGAACCATTATCTGCATTCATTAACCAAGCCTATAGAGCTGGCTTTAGAGGCTCCTATACCAGCGTTTCATTCGTCTCTTCAGCATCCCTGTTCGAGCATATCACCGTACCTGCCAATATAATGGTCACCGAAGTGCTGCCTGATCCTCAAACCTGCCAAGGCCAAATCTGTGCGTTATTTCGCGCACAAGCCACCGCACACGCCAAACCCATCAGCTACCAATCTTTCGAAGGGTTTGTAAATGCTTACTTGTTTACCACTGCCTTGCAATACTGTAAGCAAACTCAATTGTCAGACTGCATAAGCACTGCTATTGATCGCACATTAAAGACCGACCCGGCGCTGCAAACCCTTCTCAAATTACCACAAAAAAACACGTCTCAAAGGCAGGTATATAGGTCTTATTTGAAATATTGATCTATGCTTAGCTCATGCAACTATTGTTTGAGGCGAACATGGACCTGATTAACTTTCGAGTAGGAAAAAAAACAATATCACTCAAAATTTTAGATATCCTATTAACTGAGCGCTACGAGGGCAATCTCACATCACTGCCAAATGACAACCCAAGCTTTTTAGGTGTCAAAGACTATATGGGCACACCCACTCCCATTTTTGATTTGGGCCTAATCTTAAATAACAAGTCATCATATGAAACCAACCAGTCTTTGGTTGAACTGTTACAACAAAAAGAGCAGGACCAAAAAGCATGGCTAGCAGAACTTGAACTCAGTGTGCACAATGACGTTCCATTCACCAAAGCCAGAGACCCCAAACAATCAGAGTTTGGCATGTGGCTGTATAGCTTTAAAACAGACAATGAAGATTTAAAAGCTATTTTGGCGCGTTTTGAAGAACCTCATTCTAGGCTGCACACTGTAGCAGATGAAATATTATCTCTGTGCAGCAAAGGTAATAAGGAACAAGCAATTGCTCTGTTAGACAAAGAGAAGCTCACCACCTTTACAAAGTTGATTCGGTTGTTTGAGTCCGCAAGGGATCAAATCATACTCGACCACAAACCAATCATCGTCTTTACCACCGAAAATGGACAACAACCGCATATTGGCTTACTTGTCGATAGAGTTGAAGATAACATTCACTGTGAAGCGTCAGATATCAAACCACTACATGAAATGACCAATGTTGGTTTTGATATTGATCCGCAAACCAAGAAAATGATGAAGGGATTGATAAAACAAGGGGATAATCACAGTTTGGTGTTAGATCCAAGCGCGATTTTTAGGCCAGAACATCTACAAGGCTATGCGCCAGAAGAAACCGAAGAGTACGGTTTGTTTTAAAGCAATTAGCTTAAAAACAAAAAACGCCGCTACAGAGCGGCGTTTTTTTATAGTATTAGCAATTAAGCTTTTGCTTGACGGCTTGCGCGCTTACGCTCGCTTTCAGTCAATAGCTTCTTACGAATACGGATGCTTTCAGGCGTTACTTCTACCAGCTCGTCATCATCGATGAACTCAAGCGCTTGCTCAAGTGTCATAACGATAGGTGGTACAAGGTTTTGCGCTTCATCAGTACCTGATGCACGAACGTTAGTTAGCTGCTTACCTTTAAGCGCGTTAACTGTTAGGTCGTTATCACGTGCGTGAATACCGATGATCATGCCTTCGTATACTTCAACACCGTGACCGATGAATAGCTTACCACGGTCTTGTAGGTTGAATAGTGCGTTAGTCAGTGCTTTACCTGCCGCGTTTGCAATAAGTACACCGTTCTTACGCTGACCAATGTTACCACCTTTGTGTGGACCGTAATGATCAAACGTGTGGTACATTAAACCAGAACCAGACGTCAGCGTCATAAAGTCAGTTTGGAAACCGATAAGACCACGAGAAGGCATCATGAAGTCCATACGGATACGGCCTTTGCCATCTGGTGCCATGTCAGTCATTTCCGCTTTACGAAGACCAAGTTGTTCCATGATAGAACCTTGGTGCTCTTCTTCGACGTCAACTGTTACCGTTTCGTACGGTTCTTCTAACTGACCGTCTACTTCACGAAGAATTACTTCTGGACGAGATACAGCTAGCTCGTAACCTTCACGACGCATGTTTTCGATTAGGATACCTAGGTGAAGTTCACCACGACCTGATACGCGGAAGCTATCTGGGTTGTCAGTTTCTTCAACACGCAGTGCTACGTTGTGTACCAGCTCAGCTTGAAGACGCTCAAGGATATTACGTGATGTTACGAACTTACCTTCTTGGCCTGAGAACGGAGACGTGTTTACTGAGAACGTCATCGTTACTGTTGGCTCATCAACAGACAGTGCAGGTAGCGCTTCAACTGCGTTTACATCACATACAGTATCAGAGATCTTAAGTTCACCTAGACCTGTGATCGCAATGATATCGCCCGCTTGCGCTTCTTGCGCTTCATGACGGTCAAGACCTAAATAAGTCAGTACTTGGCCAACTTTACCGTTACGTGTTTTACCATCAGCGCCAACAATCGTTACCTGCTGATTTACTTTAACAGTACCGCGCTTGATACGACCAACACCGATTACACCGATGTAAGAGTTGTAGTCTAGCTGAGAGATCTGCATTTGGAAGTCGCCAGCTGGATCTGCGTCTGGCTGTTCTACCTGCTCTACAATCGCTTCAAACATAGGTTGCATGTTGTCAGACGGCTCGTCTAAATCAAGCGTTGCCCAACCGTTGATTGCTGATGCATAGATAACTTGGAAGTCAAGCTGCTCGTCTGTTGCACCTAGGTTATCGAATAGGTCAAATACCTGATCCATTACCCAGTCAGGACGTGCGCCTGGCTTGTCAATTTTGTTGATAACAACAATAGGCTTAAGGCCAAGAGCAAATGCTTTTTGCGTTACGAAACGCGTCTGAGGCATAGGGCCTTCTTGTGCATCTACTAGTAGAAGTACAGAATCAACCATTGATAGTACACGTTCTACTTCACCACCAAAGTCGGCGTGTCCCGGGGTGTCTACGATATTGATGTGGTAGTCGTTCCACTCAATGGCGGTGTTTTTCGCCAAGATTGTGATACCACGCTCTTTCTCAATATCATTTGAATCCATTACACGCTCTTCGTTGCCACCGCGTGTCTCTAACGTGCCAGACTGTTCTAGCAGCTTATCGACTAGGGTAGTTTTACCATGGTCAACGTGTGCGATAATCGCAATATTTCTTAACTTTTCAATGCTCATTACTGTTACTCAGAGAAGTTGGCCTTCAGTGATCCTAGTCGATCCACGCAAAATTGCGCACCTAAGATACCGTTCCACAATTAAAGGTCGCGTATTATCCCCTAATAATGTGACAGATGAAAGTTTATCCAGAGGATTTTTTTCCCCTTTACCGCAATTTACCGCCGAAATCAGATACTTTTTTGTCTATTGTTTGTTCCTGTGCAAAGTACTAAACTGCCTGATAAGCCCATAGCAAAATGGGTAGTAAGAAAAACAAAGGAACGAAACATGAAATCACAGTCTTTAATTCTGATTGTGGAAGATAATCGCGAAGTCAGGCTCGCAGCGCGGTTTGTCTTGGAAGATTTTGGCTATCAAGTCGAAGAAGTGGAAAACCCCGTACAGGCACATGAGTTTCTCCACCATACCCAGCCAGCCTTGATCATGCTCGACATGAATTTTGATTTGGACTCCACTTCGGGTGAAGAAGGATTGCGATTTTTGCGCAACCTAAAAAGAGATGAAATCGATATCCCTGTCATTGCGATAACAGCCTGGTCAAACACCGATTTAGTAGTGCAGGCAATGCAACTTGGGGCCGTCGACTTTATTGAAAAGCCTTGGCAAAACCAGCGCCTCGAGCAAGTGATTCAGCAGCAATTAAAAATTTCTGGGCTGCAAAAAAGCAACTCAGCCCTTAGCCAAGCTCTCGCGCCAAATGAGGGCGAGCCCATTTGGCAAAGCGCCGTCATGCAACACCTGATGGCACAGCTCAGCGCTGTGGCCCAAACCGATGCAAATATTCTTATCACTGGCGAAAATGGCGTAGGAAAAAGTCATATTGCGACTTGGATCCACAATCAATCGCAGCGCAATACACACCCATTTATTTCACTCAATATGGCTGCAATTCCAGAACAATTATTTGAAAGCGAATTATTTGGTCACGTCAAAGGCGCATTTACTGATGCAAAATCAGAACGTGTTGGTCGTTTTGCATTGGCACATCAAGGCACCTTATTTTTAGATGAAATAGGCACCTTACCACTGGCTCAACAAGCAAAATTACTCCGGGTGCTTGAAACTGGTGAATTTGAAATGGTGGGGTCAAGCAAAACCCTTACCAGCGATGTTCGGCTTATCAGCGCAACCAATGCGGAGTTTGAGCAACTCATCGCGAAGAATGAGTTTCGACAAGACTTGTATTATCGTCTCAATACATTCGCATTTACTATCCCCGCTTTACGTGAACGTATTGATGATATCGTGCCACTTGCCGAACACTTTTTAACTAGCCACGGTGCCAAATATAACAAGCCAAATCTCACTATCGGGCCCTGTGCTAAGCAAGCATTAATGCGATATGGCTGGCCCGGCAATACGCGAGAGTTAAGTCACTTAATGGAAAGGGCTGTATTGCTCTGCCAAAACAGTGTCATTCTCGCCAATGATTTACACCTGCCCCATGCTCAAGGAAATAAGCTCACAGATACATTGCCAGAGATGACGCTAGAACAAGCCGAAAAACACCTTATTGTGCAAGCTCTGAATAAATTCGACGGCAATAAAAACAAAGCGGCACAACAGCTTGGGATCACGAAACAGGCGCTGTATCGGCGGTTAGAAAAATATGCATTGGAAGAATAATAGCCTCGAAGGATTTTGGAAAAGACAGTGCCTACTGCTAATCCTAATACAAATAAGCTTGCTCACAATTTGCTGGCAGTTTGGTCTGGTTCAGGAAAAACCGCTTTTAAACATTGTAACCATAAGCTGCTTGGTAACTTGGGTCGGTGTAACTATTTGGACATTTTACCGTATTGTCACACAAGTCAAATCCTCTTATTTACGCAGCACAATCCAGTTGGAGTCATGTCGAAAGCAAGACTTTAGCCAACAGGCAAAAGCCCGTTTCCCTACCGGGGTAGTCGGTCAATTCCACCACCAGCTAAACAAACTAAGTGATGACTTACTTTCAACAAAAGAAAGTGAAGACAAAGATTCAATACTACTTCTTCGCTTGGTCAAACAGCTAAACACCCCTATTTTAGTGTTTGACGAACGCTTACAATTAAGTTTTGGCAACCAGGCCTGCAGCGCGTTATTTGATAAGCCTTGGCAAACACTGCGTTTTACAACTGCCGCACGACTTGGCTTGGATCACCAGCCCGATTGGCACTTTAAAGATGAGAAACATCAGCAAAGATGGCAAGTACGCCATAGTAACTTCAACCACAACGGACATACCTATCACTTGCTGGTCATGACAGATATCCAAATTGCATTAAGAGAGCAAGAGCTCAAAGCTTGGCAAAGATTGATCCGGGTCATAAGTCATGAAATCCGCAACTCCTTAACGCCCGTCAGTACAATGCTAGAGAGACTCAAACACAGAGCAACAAGCGAACGCGATAGCGCCGCTTTCGAGGTAATTGTAGAACGCTGCGAACACCTAGCTGAGTTTGTCAAAAGGTACGCGCAGCTACAGCAAAGTGTCACTGTCAAAGCCTATGAGCAGCCTTTTGAGCAGGTATGCACGGAGCTCACCTCCTTATTTCCTCAAGCACATTGGCAACTAGAAGGTCAACATTTACCATTGCATTGCGATGCAACACTACTTAAACAAGTACTTATCAATTTAACCAAAAATGCTTTGGAAGCCTGTACAGATCGGCCCCAGCTGACCCTGTCACTGAAGCTTAAAAACCACGCTGCGACGATAAGCCTCACTGACAATGGCCATGGCCTAAGCAATCCAGATAACCTATTCGTTCCCTTTTATTCCACAAAAGATCGCGGTGAAGGTATTGGTTTGATGTTGTGCCAACACCTCACAGAGCAAATGAATGGCCAGTTACAGTTAATAAATCGAGCCGATGGACACCGTGGTGCCTGCGCGGTGATCTCATTGACGCAACCTACCCCTTGAGTGTCCGAATTTAATATAGTGAGGTCCGGTTTCGGACTTCACTGTTTTAAAATAAGAGAACAAAAACACAAAAATCGAATAAAATCAAAACATTAAAATTTGGCATATGGCTTGCTCAATCCTTTACATCATCAATAAATCATAAAGATAAATATGGACGTCGTTAGATCAAAAACAGTAACGCCAAAACACTCTCTTAAGAGAAAAATTACGGCACTAGTTGTCTGTACCGCTGTGCTAGGCGGTGTATTTCACTTCACTTCATCATCTAGTTCCACCAGCTTACAACAGAGCGGCTTAATTATCGCGACGGTACAACGAGGTGATTTGGCTATCCAAGTTGATGGATATGGCGTACTGCGTTCCAATCAGCAAAAGCTGTTAACTGCACAAAGTAGTGCCACTGTCAGCGAAATACTACTGCGCCCTGGAGCGGTTGTATCATCCGACTCTGTGATCTTAAGAATGCAAGATCCCGACCTCAAACAGTCGATCGAAACTGCTCGTATGGCACTGCAAGAGCAAGAAGCCAATTTACGTCGTCAAAAACTCGCCAACCAAAGGGAGCGCCTCTCTGAAAAAGCCACTCAAGCACAGCTTGAGAGTGAGTACCAATCGCTGGTATTACGCCGCCAAGCACAGCAAGTGCTGCGTGACCAAGGCGTAATACCTGCCATAGATGTGCAAACCGCAGAGCTAGAAGAGCAACAGCTAGGTGCGCGCGCCGAATTGCAGCGTCAGCGTATAACTCAGCTTGCTCAACTACATCAAGAGGATATTGAAATCTCTCAGCAACAAGTGAATCAAGCGCGCTCTAACTTAGCCAGATTGGAGCAACGCGCTCAGCAACTGGAAGTCACAGCGGGGATCAGCGGCACCATCCAACGCCTAGCTGTTGAGCTTGGACAAAGTGTGTCTGCAGGTCAAGAACTGGCACAGGTAGGGAGTAATTCGGACTTACAAGCGCTGATCCGCGTACCGCAGTCAAAAGCAGAGCAAATCAAAGTCGGACAATCAGCAACTATCGATACTCGCCGTGAACGTGTTCCAGCCACCGTGACTCGCATCACGCCACAAGTTCAAGATGGCACCATCGAGGTTGAGCTGTCATTTTCCGAGGGCGTACCTGAGTCTGCAAGACCAGAATTAAGCGTAGAAGCCGAGATCCTCACCAACCAATTAAATAATGCTTTATATGTAGAACGTCCAGCTAATAAGCAAGCCCATAGTGCGGCTGAGTTATACGTAATCCAAGGCGAGCAAGCCGTTGCAACCACAGTACGATTTGGCGCAGACGCAGGTCGACACTTGCAAGTTTTAGAAGGTGCACAGGAAAACCAACGAGTCATTCTCTCAGACATGACACAACACAGTGAACATAAAACCATCACATTACTTTGAACCCGATAACAAAAATAAAAGCAAGGAATTAGACATGAAAGAAAGTGTATTAACAATGTCAGGTGTAACCAAAGTATTCTGCACCGAAGAAATGGAAACCCATGCACTTAGAGGCATAGATTTGACCATTTATCGCGGTGACTTTGTGTCAATCTGTGGCCCCTCTGGCTGCGGTAAATCAACTTTACTGTCCATTTTAGGGCTACTGGATATGCCCAGCTCAGGGAAGTATCAAATTGAGGGCGAAGAGGTCAGCCAGCTTACTTTGGCACAATCAGCTTATATTCGTAATGAAAAAATCGGTTTTATATTCCAGTCATTTAACCTGATTGATGAACTGACAGTCTACGACAATGTAGCGCTGCCACTGAGGTATCGAAAAGAGCCGTTGCCAGAACAGCAAATCAAGCAAGCAGTGGAAACTTGCCTAGCTAAAGTCGACATGAGCCATCGTGCCAGCCACAAACCCAATCAACTTTCCGGAGGCCAACAACAACGTATCGCCATTGCCAGAGCACTGGTTGGTCAGCCGAGCATGTTGTTAGTCGATGAGCCAACAGGAAACCTAGATTCAATCAACGGCGATGCGGTGATGGCCATGTTGCAACAGCTCAATGCTGAAGGCACCACCTTGTGCATGGTGACACATGATCCGCGCTATGCCGACATGGCTACTCGGCAGTTACATTTGCTCGATGGCAAAATCATCGATAGCGAAGAGCATAGCGACACTAAGCTTGCGTTTGAAATTCCACTAGCACAGTAAGTAGGTGCCATTATGTTGAAACACAATTTATTAATCGCTATCAAAAGCCTAGCACGAGTTAAGAGCTATGCACTTACCATCATCATGACCTTAGGCGTCACTTTAGGTGTGATGGTGGCTATGTATAACTTGAACTACCAAATCATTGCCGCCCCGCTGCCTTACCCTGATCAGGATAGGCTGATCCTAGTGCAAGGTCAGCTACTCGCTGACGGTGAAGTAAAGCGTGAAAATTACCTGCCCTTTCTCGGCGCAATTGAAGCCTATAAAGATCAACACCCTGGGATCGAGACTTTCGCGCTACACAATATCAGCATAGATGTTGAACAAAGCTTGCCAAACAGTCCAACCTTTAATACTGGCGCCATCACACCCGAGTTTATGCAGATCATCGACGCACCGCTGGCACTAGGGCGTCACTTTACAAAAGATGAAGGACTCGACAGCAATCAGCCTGTTGCCATTATCTCATATGATGTCTGGCAAACTCACTTCGGTGGCAGTAGTGAAGTGCTATACCGTTCTGTGACTTTCAAAGGCATCAGCTTTATCATCGTTGGCGTGACTGCTGAACACTTCGCTGAGCCTGTATTGGCAACCCCCACTTGGCGCACCGATGTGTGGTTCCCTTATGACTATCGCGATACTCCAGATCCAGTTTGGACATTTTCCTCCAATCAGGTGCACTTGGTAGGTAAACTAGCCAAAGATGCAGATATCAACCGTACTCAGCTAGCACTCAATAATTGGCTGATGGCACGCTATCCAGCAGCGGTTGCGGATGATCCCACTGTGGCAAATACCGAAGTTAAATGGCGTTTTACAACGTATAAAGAGCGCATTATTGGCGATGCAGGCAATACCAGTATCATGATGTTAGCAGGCAGTGTGGTGCTACTTCTTATCGCCCTCAGTAACATAGGTAACCTCGTCTTATCTCGTGCTGTTGAGCAACAACGCGCTTTTGCTATTCAAGCAGCACTGGGCGCACAACCTCACCACTTATTCAAACAAGTACTGGTTGAATTATCCTTGCTATTCGCTGCCGCACTCATTGTTGCCACCGGTATTGTAAGCCTTATTTTGGGCTTATTAAAAGCTGGATATGCAGGTCCGCTTGCACGTTTAGATGAACTCAGCCTCAACATGAACACTGTGCTATTTGCGATTGCTTTAACACTCATTCTTAATTTCGCGCTCGCTTGGGTGGTCAGCAAGCAACTGAATTACAATGCCATTATTGGTGCATTGCAAAGCAGTGGCAAGGGTTCTGGCGTACAAGTCTCTAAGCGTACGCGCCAAGTACTGGTATCAATGCAGGTATTTTTTTGCATCTCATTGCTGGTGTTATGTGTGAGTATTTTCAAACAAAGCTGGGCACAGCTCACAGCACCAACTCATATCAATACTGAAAATACTGCACAGATCGCTTTAAACGTTGGCACCTTGCTCACTGACATGTCGCCGGAACAGCGCGCCACACTTGTGCTAGACGCGACAGAGCAACTTAATCAACACAGTGACGTTGTGCGTGCAGGTGTTGGGAGTTATCCACCTATCTCTTATTGGTTAGAACAGTTCTCCTCATATCATTCGCAATTAGAGCCCGGGATGGATAAGCCTATCGTGACACACAAGCGCGTTTGGGGTACACGCGGCTATTTTGAAACATTCGGCCTAACTTTAACGCAGGGGCGACACTTTACTGACGCTGAAGCCAGAGATAGAGCACCTGTTGTGATCATCAACGAATTTATGGCGAATATGATCAAAGCCTCTGGAAAAGAGCCGATTGGCGCTAAATTGTATGCACGCAACTCAAATGAACCCATCACCGTGGTGGGTATCGTAGGTGATTTGAATTTGCCAAACCAACCTCCAATCTCTAGGACCTATCGTCCTCGCGTAAATACTGGATACCCTATTATCGTGGTCGAAACAAAGCCCAATGTGCAACTAACTCGACAAAGCATCAATGATTTGCTGGCGCAAGTACACTCACAAATACGCGTTTATGACTTACAAACCACGGAGCAAATTTTGTCCTCACACCTCAAATCACAGCGTGTCGCTAGCATCTTTACTATTGTGCTCTCAGCCGTGGCGGTGATTTTAGCAGGTATTGGGATTTACGGCGTATTTAGCTATGCAATTGCCCTAAGGCGTTATGAGCTCGGTATTAGAATGTCAATTGGTGCAACGCCTTTGGCCATTTTCAAATTGGTACTTGCAGAAAACATGCTGCCATTTTTAATCGCAGCCACTTCGGCTACCTGTGCTTTACTTATCGGCTACTTTAGCGCAGCTTCAACGCCTATTATGCAAATGATGACTGTATGGAGTTGGTTTATCCCGGTCGCTCTAATAGCAAGTCTAGTCATTGGTATCACCTTGCTATCAACCTGGAAAATCATTCGCCGACCGGCACAGTATGCATTAAAAGGGGCCTAATTATGGTTCAAACCAGCCGCCAGCCCAAATATAGCGTCACGATAATTTCCTTCCTGAGACGTTGTTTTTGGCTTGTCGTGGCGGCTGGTTTATTTGTACTACCAATAAGTCACATAGATATGCTACACATCATTTGTAACTACGACCCCGCTACTCAGCCAACATGTACTAGTCACGCATTTTTGCATACACTCAAAGTATTGGAGTGGCTGGAATAGTCAATGGCACAACCAGCCACAGCAAACGCACCAAAATAGTGCAGCCCGTACTTAATTGGTGCACCTATTTAGTTCAATTGTCCATTACTTGCTATATGAAAAACAATTAAATATTAATTTTCAATAACTTAAAATTCTGGCACAGATCACGCTTAGAGAAGCGCAGTTAAGCAAATTATTGCAGCAAAAAATAACCCACGAGTCGGAGGACACATGTCACAATCGGTTTTAGATTTTATTAAAGAGAATGAAGTTAAGTTTGTAGATTTACGTTTCACGGACACAAAAGGTAAAGAACAACACGTTTCAATCCCTCATCACCAAGCCGATGAAGACTTCTTTGAAGACGGTAAAATGTTCGACGGCTCGTCAATTGCTGGTTGGAAAGGCATTAACGAATCTGACATGGTATTAATGCCAGATGCAAGCACAGTTAAGCTTGACCCATTTGCTGAAGAAACGACTATGATCGTACGCTGTGACGTACTTGAGCCTTCTACAATGCAAGGCTATGAGCGTGACCCTCGTTCAGTTGCCAAGCGCGCAGAAGACTATATGCGCTCTACAGGTATTGCAGACACAGTACTATTCGGTCCTGAGCCAGAATTCTTCTTATTCGACGATGTTAAATACAAAACTGACATGTCTGGCTCTATGTACTCTATCGACTCAGAAGAAGCATCTTGGAACTCTGACAAGAGCTACGACGAAGGCAACACAGGCCACCGTCCAGGCGTGAAAGGTGGTTACTTCCCAGTTGCACCAGTAGACTCTTCACAAGACTGGAGAAGTGCTACTTGTCTAGTACTTGAAGAGTTTGGTCAAGTTGTAGAAGCACACCACCATGAAGTAGCAACAGCAGGTCAAAACGAGATCGCTACGCGCTTCAATACTATGGTTATTAAAGCGGACGAAATCCAAGAGATGAAGTACGTTATCCACAACATGGCACACCACTACGGCAAAACAGCGACATTCATGCCTAAGCCAGTTGTAGGTGACAATGGTTCTGGTATGCACTGCCACCAGTCTCTAGGTAAAGATGGCCAAAACATCTTCGCAGGTGACAAATATGGCGGTCTATCTGAAGATGCACTTTACTACATTGGTGGTATCATCAAGCACGCTAAAGCAATCAACGCGTTTGCAAACGCTTCAACTAACTCATACAAGCGTCTAGTACCAGGGTTTGAAGCGCCAGTAATGCTTGCATACTCTGCACGTAACCGTTCAGCTTCAATCCGTATTCCTGTTGTACCTTCAGAGAAAGCACGTCGTATCGAAGTACGTTTCCCTGACCCAACAGCTAACCCATACCTTGCGTTTTCTGCAATGCTAATGGCTGGCCTAGACGGTATCAAAAACAAAATCCACCCTGGCGATGCAATGGACAAAGATCTTTACGATCTACCTGCTGAGGAAGCTGCAGAAATCCCAACTGTTGCAGCATCACTTGATGAGGCGTTGGCATCTCTTGACGCTGACCGTGAATTCTTAACTCAGGGCGGTGTATTCACTGATGACTTAATTGATGCTTACATTGCACTTAAGTCTCAAGAAGTTGAAAAGCTGAACATGACAACTCACCCTGTTGAGTTCGAAATGTACTACAGCGTATAACGAAAAATATGCTCGCAGCGAACAGAGGTAGCTCGTTACCTATGCGCAATGTTCGTTGCATTTAATAGTGTAAATGCGCGCTTAAATCATATGTGTTCTCAAGCCCGCAATAGCGGGCTTTTTTATGGCAAAATCGCGGTAAAACCTCTACAGTTAAACAGTGAGTAATAGCGCTTGCACAATGTTGAGAATGAGACAATGATAATGTGCTTTAACACTGTTCAATTTTTAGGGTGAGGTTGTGGTGAGTCGACTGTGGTTAGTAATAATATTATGTCTAGCGAGCCATGCTGCCTATGCTGATAAAAAGGTGTACCGCTGGAAAGATGAAAATGGTAATTGGGTCTATTCAGACACACCGAGAAAAGGTGCTGCGGAAGTCAAAATTAATACGCACTTCCTAACGATGCCAGCAACAGACACCTCTGTTTTAGGAAACAGTTCAACACAACAAACCGCAACTGAGTACAAAGCAACCATTATCGCCCCGAATCACAAACAAACGCTACGTGATAACACGGGTAGCGTGTATGTAAGTGGACAGATCACCCCTAGATTTGCAAAAGACTTTACTGTGCAACTTTATCTAGATGGCAAGCCAACAGGGCCAAAACAACATACGATCACTTTTGCTTTGCGCAATGTGCCTCGAGGTGAGCATTCAATTCAGCTGATGGTTTTTAACTCCAAAGGTAAGGTTGTTACTAAAAGTGATGAAACCATTTTTTATTTGCACAAAGCCAGAGCAAACCAATAAAAATAAACACAAAATTGATACCACAGCATGAGCAAGCCAATAACAACAGCACACTGTTCATTTTTGTGTTAAATTACTATGCACCAACTTGGTGCAAGGCGACCCATAATGGAACACCTCAATTCATCGATATTGCCTGAACTGTGGCAAAACTTATCAACGTCAGTCATTTTACTCGACGAAGACTTCAAGATTCACTATGCCAATAACAGCGCCAGCGAATTATTAGGTCTAGGACAAAAGCGTCTCATCGAACAGCCTTTTGAAAGCATCTTTCATCACCATTTAATCGATCTAAAACGGCTCAAGCGCTATGTGCTTGAAGATGGTATTGATTGCCAACAACATAAAGTAGACGTTGTATTCATTGACAATAGAGCCAGCACTATCAATTTGTTCGCTCGCAAATTACATATTAACAATCGCAATTTCATTCAATTGGAATGCCGTCGAATTGATGAAGAACTACGCTTTGACAAAGCATTTAATCAGGACCACCAATATCAAGCAGCTCGCAATCTGATCCGTGGATTAGCGCACGAGATTAAAAACCCACTCGGTGGTATACGCGGAGCGGCGCAATTATTGCAGTATGAAGTTGAACAACAAGAGCGAGATGAGTGCGCACAGTTGATTATCGCACAGGCAGATCGGTTAAGGGAGTTGGTTGACAGGCTACTGGGACCAAATGAGCTACCAAAGCGTACACTGTGTAATATTCATAAAGTGCTTGAGTCAATATTGAAGCTCAGTGCATTGGAAACCGAGCATGCACTCACGCTGCGCAAAGATTATGACCCCAGTATTCCGGATATTTGTGTGGACGAATCAAAAATTCAGCAAGTGGTACTGAATATAGTGAGAAACGCTCAGCAAGCGCTACAAGGCAAAGGAGAGATCTGTGTTACAACCCGAATTTGTCACCGGGTTAGGCGCGGTAAATTAATCCTCAGAAAAGCGTTGCTCATAAAAGTTGCCGATAACGGACCTGGCATAGATGAAGCGTTGAAAGCGACGCTTTTTTACCCCATGGTTACCAATAAAGAAGGTGGATCAGGGCTTGGATTATCCATTGCGCAAACCTTGGTCGAGCAGCATAACGGCTTTATCGAATGCGATAGTTGGCCAGGACATACAGAGTTTTGTATCTACTTACCCTTTGAAAATGAGCTAGGGAGCAAATAATGAAAAGTGTGTGGTTAGTTGATGACGATGCTTCTATCCGATTTGTATTGGAAAAGGCTTTATCTAGAGCAGGCTTTGCAACGGAGAGCTTTGCCAATGGCCAAGACGTCTTAACGGCCCTCGAATATGGTCAGCCTGCTGTCTTAATGTCAGACGTGCGCATGCCTGGCCTCGATGGAATGGCGTTGCTTGAAGAAGTGAACCGCCTGTATCCTTCACTACCAGTAATCATTATGACCGCCCATTCTGATTTGGACTCCGCCGTCAATGCATTCCAAAAAGGCGCGTTTGAATATTTAGCGAAACCATTCGACTTAGATGAAGCAACATCACTGGCTGACAGAGCTTACCGAGCGGCACAACAAAACGCCAAGACTAAACCACAAGAGACACTGACCGATCGCCCTGACATCATTGGCGAAGCCCCCGCTATGCAGGAGGTGTTTAGAGCCATAGGCAAATTGTCTGCATCCAGTATGAGTGTATTGATCAATGGTGAATCTGGCACCGGCAAAGAGCTGGTAGCAGGTGCATTGCACAATCATAGCCCCCGTAAAGACAAAACATTTATTGCGCTCAACATGGCTGCTATTCCCAAAGACTTAGTGGAGTCAGAACTCTTTGGCCATGAGAAAGGAGCATTTACCGGTGCGGACAGTGTCCGCCGTGGTCGCTTTGAACAGGCAAATGGCGGCACACTCTTTTTAGACGAAATAGGTGACATGCCATTAGATGTGCAAACGCGATTGTTGCGAGTATTGGCAGATGGTGAGTTTTACCGCGTAGGTGGTCATCAAAGCGTTAAGGTTGATGTGCGTATTCTCGCGGCGACCCACCAAGATTTAGAAAAGCTTGTCAGTGAAGGTCAATTTCGTGAAGATTTATTTCATCGCCTTAATGTCGTTAGATTGCGTATTCCCCCGCTGAGAGAAAGAAGCGTTGATATCGCAAAATTGGCAGAGTATTTTCTCGCCAAAAGTGCAAAAGAGCTTAAAGTGCCTAGTAAAGTACTCACTGATAAAGCACTGGCACAAATGTGCGCATTTCATTGGCCAGGTAATGTCAGACAGCTAGAAAATACCTGTCGCTGGCTAACCGTTATGGCACCCGGTGACATGGTTGGGCCGCAAGACTTGCCACCAGAGCTGATGCAACCAACTGGCACGGAGACACTTGAGCAAAACCAAGACTGGCTGGATGCATTTCAACTTTGGTTAGATCAACAACTAAAGCTAGGAGAAGATCACATTTGGCCGCAAGTACAGGCACAGCTTGAAACAAGACTCATTAAATCAGCACTTGCTGCATGCCATGGCCATAAACAAGATGCAGCCTTAAAGATAGGCTGGGGACGTAATACATTGACCAGAAAGCTGAAAGAGCGCAATATGCTAGAAAATGACTAGTAGGTCGACAGAGCATGAAACTGTTAGAAAATATCACCACCATAAAGCAACTTGAAATTATTAATCGCTTGGATTTTTTTACTGAGTTCACACTGGCTGAGCGGCAAGTGCTATTGGAATCATTCAGTCACTTATATCTAATTAGTAAAGATCGCTACGCATTTAAACGTTTTGAGCAAGATAACCGACTTTATATTATTTTAAATGGTGAATTACGTATTTTTGCCGAAAAAGATCACGTTGATATAGGCCACGTCGGACCGGGAGAGTTCGTCGGAGAAGGGGCATTTATCTCCAATCGCGAGCGAAGTACCAGCGCACAAGCCATCTCAGATACCATTGTATTGGCCATCACCTCTGAAGCTCTAACTAAGTTACCTGCCGTCATACGAGAAAAAATAAAAGACAAAATTATTGCGGGGATGAGTGAGCGTATTCACAAACTCAATCACTTTATCGAAGAGAAACTGTAAGTAAACGGTTTTTGAACTACAGAACATACCCTGTTCTGTAGTCACCTTCAGCCTAACAATTGTACATTGAATTACATGTCCAGCCATTGTAAGAAATGCAGCCTGGTACATGTGGCGAACTTGCATACATACCACCAGCCACTTGCGGCGTTTGCTCTGCATTTAGCTTTTTATTGTTACTTGTTAACTGTTTTACCGAACGTTTATTAAGTGCGATTTTCATCGTTATTTCCTTTTTATATGTTGATATTTTTCACACAGGACGCGCTTGCATCCTGATTAATAAATAACCACCAACAAAGCTTAAAAGCAACGATTTCAATCTGGATATTATTTCATTACAAGCCGTAATAATTGTGTGAGATAGTAAAGAGTTAACCTATTTAAAAACCAAGCACCTAATCCGGTCCATTCTGAAACAAAAAAGGGTGCGAGGCACCCTTTTATTAGTTGAGTAGTTCACTAAACAAATCAAACAACCTGTCTAATTCTTCAATGGTGTTGTAATGCATACAGCCAATACGCACTACACCGCCTTTGTCCATCACACCAAGTTGCTCACACAAACCTTGAGCATAAAAATTACCATCCCAAACACAGATATGATGCTGACCAAGAAATTCTGATACTTTACGTGGCTCAATTCCGTCAAACGTCAATGCAAACGTTGGCGTGCGCTGCCCTAAACGAGAGAGGTCATTGATCCCATACAAGGTGATCTGAGGAAAGTCAGCTAGTTTTGTAAGGAAATGTTGGCTCAGGGCCATTTCATGTGCTTTGGAGTTAGCAAATGCTTGCTCTAGTCTTACTCTTAAAGGCTTCGAGTCAGGTAACTCACTGAGTGATGCAATATATTCAATCGCAGCTATTACGCCCGCTAGCCCTTCAAAGCTTTGCGTGCCAGTTTCCCAACGACCTGGGATCACATCTTTTGCAGGCTCTACTTTGTAAGGTGTGAACCCTTCTAAATGCTCGCGCTTACCGTATACGATACCAACATGTGGGCCAAAGAATTTATAAGCAGAACATGCTAAAAAGTCGCAGTCTAAAGCTTGCACATCGATTAGCTCATGTGGTGCAAAATGCACGGCATCTACATATACTAAAGCACCCACTTCATGGGCCATCTCAACAATTTTCTTAATATCATTGATAGATCCTGTGGTATTTGATGCATAGGTCACCGCAACCAGCTTGGTATTGGCATTCAATAAAGATGCATAATGCTCTAGGTCAAGTGTGCAGTCTGATTCATCGATGCGCACAGCGTGTACCTGTGCACCTTTGTCTTCTGCAGCCTGACGCCAAGATGATACATTTGAATAATGATCGGCATTGGTGACTATCACTTCATCACCAGCTTGCCACTGCCTTGATATCGCTCGGCTAAAGCTAAACGTCAAGCTTGTCATATTCGCACCAAATACGATCTGATCGCTGCTTGGAGCATTAAGCAACTGTGCGACAGAGTGTCTAGCTCGACCCATCAGTTCAACTGTTTTATCACTTGAGAAAAAAGCACCACCAAGGTTTGAGTTAAAATAACCAAGGTATGCTGACATTGCACTCAGCACCGACTGAGGTACTTGAGAGCCACCAGGGCCATCTAAAAATATTGGAGCGACGCCAGATACTTCTTGCATCAGCGCTGGAAATTGGCGGCGAATTGGCATTAGATTCATAGAGACCTCTTTATGCGGTAAATACGAAACAATCTAAATAACCAACCTCTTCGGCATTTAGCTTATTCATTGGCGTAGCGTTGTGCCAGACTTCACGATCATTCACAAGTGCAAACAAACCGTCTTTTATTTCCATTTTAAAACATGGCTCAGCTTCTTTGTGTTCGTAGACCAATAACTCACCACCAGCAATATTTTCATGGGAAACACCGCATACACACACGTGATCAAAGCCATCTTGGTGTACACCTTCTGGTGCAGGAGGCGTATCACTTTCAATCGCCAACATTCTAAATTGATGTACTTCAATATCGGCATCATCTGCAACACCTGTCATCGCTTTAAATTCTTGCAATAGATGTTTAAACCCATCACTTTGTAATAAATCCGACTCCAAATTCTCATAAACACGCTCAACGTTGCCTTGGAAATGATTGATTGAGTCATCTTGAACAAAGGCTTTTGTTGGCTGTATTGAGACATTACCTGCGGCAAACTTCACCACCGAATAACGGCGTTTGCGAAATGCACCATCAGCGTAAGGATTGTCCGGCAAGCGGGAAAAAAAGGGTTTGACCGAGTCAATATGCGACTGTTGAATAAAACGAAGTTGAAGCAAATTCTGGTTGTTTACTGCTGTCATGCTTGCTCTTGCCTGTAGATGTAAAATTGGCAGAGATCTTAATCTATTTAGATGGAAATTTTGATTTTGAATAACTTGTTTTTATCAAAAGACAAGGATAAATATGCCATCTACAAACAATTGTTAGATTAATATGCCAATAATTTCAAATTTGGCAACTATTGCCTTGTAAGGCGATGGGCATTTTTGCTTAATCAATCGTTCTCAGTGCATGAATATTTACACAAGCATGGTACCGTACCATCAAAAATGAACTGAGTACCATGCCTTAGCAAACAATCTGGGAATTAAAGCTTTTCTTTGACTGCAGCAAGCTGCTCGGCAAAGCTCAGGTGACGTAAATCGCCTAAACCGACTTTTTCCGTTAAGGCCAATAAGTGACTTTCCAACTCAAGGAGCTGCGCCTCAACTTGATTACTCTTCAGTGCCTCTTTGCGCGAGATATGCTCTTGGTAAAGACTTTCCACTCTTAATAGCTGCAATTTAGCTAGACGAACCTTTTCTTCAATTTGCTCATAATCACGGACATTATTGCGAATATACACCTTGGCATATTCACTAGTATTACTCGCATCTAATGCAACGCTTGGCAATATCTTAGCCTTTGTTGATGCCGATATAGCACGCAATTGTGACAAGATTTCACCTAAGTAATAAAGCTCAACAGCACTTACTTCTAATGCTGTCAACTGTACATTAAAGTCAGCAAGCTCGGCTTCAACTTCTGGTTGCTTGCCATCGACTAACATCGCACGATACTTTTTATGGGCCTCACTTAACTTGCGGTATCGAGCAGGAAAATGCTCTTGCGCCGCAAATTTATCTAGAACAGCAAAGTGAGAACGAACAGGCTCCAAGACAGATAAGATCAATTTCTTTGCCGCCTGTGCGCCACCGACTAGGGCCAATACCTCTTGACTGAGTTCAATAATTTCACCACTGACAGTCTGAGAAGAAAAGAACGAGGCACTATCTAGTGCTTCAAATGGCTTGGCTTTTAAATCAGCAAAGTTTTTCTCAAGTTCCTGCCATTCTTTTTGCGCTTGTTGAACTCGTGTTCGGTCGTAATCAATCAGTGACTCAGTATTAGCCAAATACATTGCCTGCTGTGCTTCCTGATAAGCAGTTTCAGCACGACTGTATGCCGCTTGTACTTGTTCATTAGAAGGTGAAGACCCTCCGAGTGATTGCACTGAATCAAGTGTTTTGCACCCCGTTATGTTTAAAAGCACAGCCCCAAAAACTAAGCCAAACTTCATTCGCATTAGTAACTCCATTGTAATCCTGCGGTCAGAGAGACATTAGTATACTCTATTTCGGGGACACGCAAACGTCGGCCGTTCACTTCCTCTGTTACGGTATCTCGCTCTTTGTAATAAGCATCCACCCCAAACATCACAGCAACATGCTCAACCACCTGATATCTGACTCCCGTCCTTGCCATCATCCCCCATCCATTAAAGTTATCCGTCAAGGTTGTGGTTTCAAATTGCGTATTCTGAATTCGGCTGTACATTGGGCTGCTCAGCTCACCTTCAATATACCAACTAAATTTATCTTCTGGACGCACCAGCTTACTATCGTAACGCGCACCTATTGTGGCTAAAATTCCCATTTGATCTTCTGTCACAGAGATCACAGGCACTAACGAAGCAGGGTTGTCTTGCAATACGTCATCCCCATCTTTGGTTTGACCAGGCAAATCAAAACGAGGCACAGGATCCCCGTCTTCACGCGGCAGTGCTTTGAGTGCGTCGTCGAATCGTGTGGCACCCGGATTAACGAACTTAAAATTTGAACGAGTAAAGCTAGAAGTAAAAATTTTCATCCCAAACGTCAACTGAAGCGCACGTTGGTAGTTGTACGCTGCGGTAAACGCTAATTCGTTGGCTTTTACTTTAAAGTCATTCTGCTGGATCGCACCAAAGTCTTTTAATGACCAAGTCTCTTGATCTATCTCTGTCGAAATTGTTGCTGCACTGCCAATGTAAAACCCCCAACGTTCGTCAATCCCTGTATATGATAGCTGTCTAACTGCAGGGTTAGACACTGAGATCGATTGAGACAATTGGCCAAACCCTGCAACATCTGCAAGTGATTCGTTGTAATCTATAGACTCAAACCCCAATCGAATTTCACTGAAAGAAGGTAGTGGAGCTGCAGATACGCAGCCGCTAAATATCCCCAGCAAGGCAAATGTATATTTCATGGTTTTCCCCGATAATGTTCTTGTCTTGTATAACAAGGCACAACATTACAACCCCTTGCTTACAGGCCGATTGAAACGGTTTCATACTGACTATTGCATGTCAGTGGATGATATAAACATTAGTACAGACGTCTTTATAGTCAAGGACATAGACAAGACACCATCAAGTCACAGTGAGGCTTTGATTGACCTGATATATGAAAAAAGCTCGCCAAATGCGAGCTTTTTAAACCTTTACACCGCTTGTTGAATAATTACGCTGTCGGCTTTTTTGGTATAGTGCGACATTTTGTGGAAATTTAAATACCGATAAGTATCCGCCGCTGTTGCATTAATCTTCGCGGCAAACTCTTGATACTCATCTGGCGAGGGCAACCGGCCTATGATGGCTGCCACAGCAGCCAGTTCAGCCGAAGCCAAAAATACGTTCGCACCTGTTCCCAAACGATTGGGAAAGTTACGTGTCGACGTGGATACGACCGTTGCGCGATCTGCGACTCTCGCTTGGTTGCCCATACATAGCGAGCATCCAGGAGTTTCAATTCGCGCGCCAACCCGACCATAAATTCCGTAGTATCCTTCATCGGTCAATTGATCTTTATCCATTTTGGTCGGTGGTGCTATCCACATTCTAGTGGGTAATTGGCCGGTGAAATTATCAAGCAGTTTGCCGGCTGCGCGGAAGTGTCCAATATTGGTCATGCACGACCCGATGAATACTTCGTTAATTTCTTCGTTTTGAACTGTTGATAATAATCGGGCATCATCAGGGTCATTAGGAGCGCATAGTATCGGTTCTTTGATCTCGTTTAAATCGATCTCCAATACATGAGCGTATTGAGCATCCGTATCCGCTTCCATCAGATGGGGCCGCTCCAACCAAGCCTGCATTTTTGCAATGCGGCGTTCTATGGTACGTACCTCACCATAACCTTCAGATATCATCCATTTTAACATGACAATATTTGAATTAAGGTACTCTTCTACTGATGTTTGTGACAACTTAACAGTACATCCCGCAGCAGAGCGTTCCGCTGAAGCATCAGATAATTCAAACGCTTGCTCAACGGTTAAATGTTCAACCCCTTCAATTTCAAGGATCCGTCCTGAAAACTCATTGACTTTGCCTTTTTTCTCTACCGTCAATAAGCCTTGTTGAATCGCGTAATATGGAATGGCATGAACAAGGTCTCGCAATGTGATCCCAACTTGCATATCTCCTTTAAAACGCACCAAAATAGACTCTGGCATATCCAGCGGCATAACCCCTGTCGCAGCTGCAAATGCAACTGCGCCGGAACCGGCCGGGAATGAAATCCCTAAAGGAAAACGTGTATGGGAATCACCGCCGGTTCCAACCGTATCAGGCAACAACATACGATTGATCCATGAGTGGATAACACCATCACCAGGGCGAAGAGAGACACCCCCACGATTCATCATAAAATCAGGTAGCGTATGGTGCGTATTCACATCAATAGGTTTAGGGTAGGCGGAAGTATGGCAAAAAGACTGCATCGTGAGATCAGCTGAAAAGCCAAGGCATGCTAGGTCTTTCAACTCATCACGTGTCATTGGGCCTGTAGTATCTTGGGAACCGACAGTAGTCATCACAGGTTCACAGTATTGCCCGGGTCTTACGCCGTCAACACCACATGCTTTACCCACCATTTTTTGTGCCAGTGTATATCCTTTTCCCGTTTCGCCTGCTTGAGCAGGCTTTTTGAAAATACGCTCTTGCTCTAGGCCCAGAGAAGCCCTAGCTTTATCTGTCAAACCTCGGCCAATGATCAGCGGAATACGCCCTCCTGCCTGAACTTCATCTAAAATCACTTCTGATTTAAGCGTAAATTGAGAAATGACTTCATCCGTACCATAGCGTTTAACTAGGCCTTCGTAGGGATAAATGTCGATTTGATCACCCATATTTAGCTTATCGACGGGTAACTCGATGGGTAGTGCACCAGAGTCTTCCATGGTGTTGAAAAAAATAGGTGCTATTTTCCCACCCAGACAAATCCCACCTACACGTTTATTAGGCACAAAGGGAATATCTTCACCCATAAACCAAAGTACCGAATTCGTAGCTGATTTACGAGAAGAACCTGTACCTACGACATCACCTACGTATGCCAGTGGTAAACCTTGGCTTTTTAGTGATTCGAGTTGTGCTACCGGGCCTATCTCTCCTGGTTTTTCAGGTACGATCCCGTCGCGTTCAATTTTTAGCATCGCCAGCGCATGCAATGGAATATCAGGACGAGACCAAGCGTCCGGCGCAGGCGAGAGATCGTCAGTATTCGTTTCACCTGTCACTTTGAATACAGTAACTGAAATTTTCTTTGCTACAGCAGGTTTTTCAGTAAACCACTCAGCTTTTGCCCAAGACTCTATCACCTGCTGTGCATATTGATTGCCCTGTTGCGCTTTTTCTTCAACGTCATAAAACGCATCAAACATTAATAATGTATGCGATAGCCCCTTGGCGGCAATGGGAGCTAGTTGTTTGTCATCAAGCAGCTCTACCATAGGTGCTATATTGTAACCACCTAGCATAGTACCTAATAGCTCTACTGCATACACTTTTGAAATTAGGGGTGATGAGGTTTCACCTTTGGCGATGGCAGCAAGAAAACTCGCTTTTATATAGGCAGCATCATCAACGCCAGGCGGAACTCGATTGACCAATAAGTCTAAAATAAACTCTTCTTCTCCTTCCGGGGGGCTTTTTATTAAGGTAATTAAGTCTGCGGTTTGCTGGGCATCTAATGGTTTAGGGACGATTCCATTTTCCGCACGCTCTTCAACATGATTTCGATACTCTTGAAGCACGGTTTTATCCTCTTGGTGACGTGTTTTAATAAGCATTTTAGTATTTTTGTATATAACTGCTTATCTTTTAATCTAGCTATTTGATTATAAGGGCTTAAGACAAAGATGAAAATCTTGCAAGTTGTAGTCGGAAGGAATAATGAGTATTAATTGAATGAATGCGCTTAGGCTTAACACATAAATTGAAGTCACGACTATTCAATAACATAGCGTGATAGCCGGACAACAAGATGTCGCCCAGCTGACTTGTAAGGGCTATCTCTTAACTTTCACTCTTTCTACAGAAATAACCTTTGCTTCAACACGGCGGTTCGCAGTGTGCGCTTCTTGTGTGTTACTGCTATCTAACAAACGCTCTTCTCCATAGCCAATGGTGGAGATCCGCGATTGGGCAATCCCTTCATCAACCAATTGCGCCGCTACCGCATCTGCACGTTTTTTAGATAACCACATATTGTAGTCTGCTTTCCCTAAACTCGATGTATGCCCCTCAAGTACAACGGTAGTCTCTGGGTGAGCGCGCAAAAACTCTACAACCGCGGTGATATCATCTAGGTATTGTTGAGACACTTGCGAATTATTGTTCGGGAAGCGCACTAACAAGCTGACTGTCACTTCTTTATCTTCATATAAGCTACAGCCCATCGCATCTACAGCATCACTCATTGGTGTATTTGCACAGCGATCGTCACGGTCCCATACACCATCACCATCACTGTCTTTTGGCTTGTCGACGACAACAGGTTGTGGAGCTGGCTGAGGGGCTGGTTCAACCTTAGCCGGGCTACTCGAAGCTTTACCAAACATATAATTGATACCAAGTTTTGCGCCGACATCGGTATAGCCACGCTCTAACCCCTGATAAATAGCGGTCTCAAAATTAGCTGCAAAGTTGTCAGTGAAATGATGACGATAGCCAACCCCTGCATTGGCAAATAAATTACTATCGAATATATCAATCGATTTCAAGCCCGCAAGTGCATAAAATGGCCCGCCATTAAAATGGTATAAACCATCAATGCCGAGTCGGTCACCATCTTGAGAACCAACACCTGCGCCTTCCAAATCAAAGTCCATGTCGGCATACTCTATACGCGCACTCCAATATTTGTTAAAGCGGTAACCTAACTCAGCGCCCCAACCAGTAGAGTTGTCAATGCCTACACCGCCATTCCCAACCCCTCGAATATTTTCCCAACTCGCGTCGTAATAGTCACCAAACACACCAATATAAGCACCTTCCTCTACTTCGCTTGCTTGTAACGAAGATGCTGTCGCCATTGCCACAATAATACTTAGCATTTTAAGTTTCATCGCTTTTTTCCCTCTAAAATCTAGACTGATTAATTTTGATAGCCTGATAATAGTAGTCGATGTCTTAATAATTACTTAACACTATATAAGTATTTTTAATTAAGAAATGTAGCTGAACCTAGCCTTGATGACCAAATAAAACTTGGTATAAACCATCTTCTTCAAGCAATGAGTGATGGTCTCCCGACTGCGTCACACGGCCATCATCTAAAACATAAATTATGTCCGCTTGACGGATAGCACTTAACCGGTGGGCAATGATGAGAGTTGTACGCCCACTGAGAAATTGATTCAAGTTTTTGTGGATCCGCGCTTCGGTTTCTACGTCAAGTGCAGAAGTTGCTTCGTCTAAAATGACCATTTTAGGGTTTGCTGCAACCATACGTGCAATAGCCAAACGTTGTTTCTGTCCGCCTGACAGTTTAACGCCATTTCGCCCTACAATGGCATCTAACTTTCCTTCCATCGTTCTGACATTGTCTGCCAACTCAGCAATTTCTAGAGCATGCCACAACTGCTCATCAGTACATAAATTACCTAAGCTCAAGTTTTCACGAATGGTGGAATTAAATAAGATAGGCTGTTGTAACACAGTTACTGCATGCTCTCTGACTTGGTCATAGCCAACATCCTCTACCGCCACACCATTGATTAAGATGTCGCCACTAGATTTTTGGTACAGACCAAGCAATAGCTGCACTAAAGTCGACTTACCTCCTCCAGACACAGCTACCAGCGCTACTTTCTTTCCTTTGGGAATATGCATACTGACGTTATTAAGTATCGGTTGTCCATCATTGTACTCAAAGTTTACATGCTTAAATTCAATGGCGATTTTTTCAGCATTGAATACCTTGCGGGCTTTTTCAGTTCGATGTTCAGTAGATGACTCGGTTTCAAAATCGAGTACTTGATTCAGTCTTTGTAATGCCGCTGATGCACTGTAATATGAGTATTGAATGCTCAAGATTTCTTGAACAGGCCCCATCATAAACCAAAGGTAGCCAAATACGGCAAAAATCTGACCAACTGATAGACCAGAAAACACCACCATGAGCATGGCAATGGCACGAAAAACTTCAAATCCAAGCAAAAACACCGTGAAGCTCAAGCGATTAACAGCATCTGTTTTCCATTGTGATTGCACGGAGTGATACCTGAGCTCTTTCGCTGCATTTAGTACATTGTCAAAATAGCCATGCTCGCGCCTCATTGCCTTTAATTGGGCAATAGCGTCCAACGTTTCGACCAATGCAGTCTGAAAAGCTTCAAATGCGTTGTTCTTTTCTTTAGTTAAGTGTTTTACCTGTTTACCAAACTGGCGTGAAAAATAAATAACTGCAGGGTTTAAGGTCAGAATAATCAAACCTAATGTAAAATCAATCCACAATAATACGATGGCTGTTCCCACTATGGTTAGTAAACCAATGAGAAAGCGCGACATTGTCTGGCTGATAAACCCATCTAACGTCTCAATATCTGTGACACATCGAGAACTGATTGCAGCGCCCCCCTGTGTTTCAAACTCCTTTAATTGCACTTTGGATAGGTGAGAAAGTAAGCGTTGACGAATATTCAGCGACACATCTTTACCGATAATTGTAAACTGACGAGATTGAGCAACGCCAAGCAATAACGCCCCAACGCGCATCAACATGACAACAAATAAAATCGACAGGATATACCCTGTCGGCCCTTGCCAATCAGACGGTAATAACCCATCCATAAACTCAACAGCCACACCTGGTTTTTCAAGCAATACTTCGTCAACCAATAAAGGCATCATAAGTGGAATGGGCACACTCACCAAAGCAGCCATCAACGCAATCAAATGTGCATAAATTAATGGCTTTTTATGCCTCAACACTTGTCTTTGGATCTCTTTCCACGTCAACGGACCTGTCATATTTTTACTCGGCATTTAAGTACCACAAAAAGTTTGATAGCTCTTGGTATTGGTTTGAGATAACAGCCACTTTTCAGGGTAATTATCATAGTTGTACGGCGCACTTAAAGCTGCCAACCAACTATCTAAAACGTCGCTGTTACCATATTGATAGAAGTCACGAATCACTTCCTCCATTAAATCATTACGAGGAATAATCGCCGGATTATGGCGCTGCATGACTGCCGCGATCTCGCTTGACTCATGATCTTGAATGCGTAATTGCCATTTTTTTACCCACTCGTCCAATTCGTGGGGAGCTGGGTACTGAGCCTGCTGGCGATTGATCTTTATCGCAGTCAGTGAGGCAAAGGTGTTCGTAAAATCGAGTTCATTACGAGTCATGATTTCCAATAACTCAGTCACTAACTCTTGATCACCAGGCTGTTCGTCAAGTATTCCCAGTTTATTACGCCAAAGTTGCGTATAACCTTGATTAAAACGCTCCGAAAACCCGACTAATATTTTTGAAAAGCGATCTATTGCCACTTGTTCATCTTCAACAAGCAACAATAGAGACTCCGCCAATCGACCACAATTCCAACTCGCCATATTTGGCTGTTGGCCAAATGCATATCGCCCCTGCCGATCTATAGAACTAAAGACACGGTTAAACGAAAATGACTCTATCATTGCACAGGGGCCATAATCGATGGTTTCTCCATTGATCAGAGTGTTATCAGTATTCATCACACCATGAATAAAACCAACTTGTAACCATTTCAGCATCAAATCACATTGAGCATCACATACAAACTCAAAGAAGGAAAAGATATCTTCTTCTGTAATTTCATTACTCTGTAAGCCAACGTCTTTCATTGTCAACTCTAACAATTTTAACATCGCCTGTGAGTCTTGCTGCATTGCCAAATACTGAAAGGATCCAACTCGAATATGACTGTGTGCAACGCGCGCTACAACAGCGCCTGGCAATTCGCCTTGCCGATACACTGAGTCTCCAGTCGACAATACCGCCAAACATTGTGTAGAAGGTACGCCTAAACTCGACAAAGCTTTGCTCATTACAAATTCCCGAATAGCGGGGCCAAGCGCACATAACCCATCACCGCCTCTCGAAAATACTGTCGCACCTGAGCCTTTGAGTTGAATATCAAAAACCTCATTACCATTTGTTATAAGCGAACCAATTAAATGCGCTCTACCGTCACCCAAAGTTGGATTAAATTGACCAAACTGGTGTCCAGAGTAAGCTAAACAAACACTTTGTGCTCCCGGTAAAGGTCGGTTACCTGACAAATAGGACCGTGCAGTGTCTAAGTCCCAATTCAACCCCAACTGAGTATCCAGCTCGGTATTGAATAATATAACTTTGGCATTGCTAAAATCGTTAGGTTTCGCAGGTACTGCAAATTGTTCACCTATTGGAGCGTATCGTGAATAAAACATAACTTAACTACTCTGTATTATATTATCGCCGACACTGAAGGCGATAAGCTGGCTAAGTGCAGTCATTGATAGACCGCTCGATTGTTGAAGCTCATTAAAATGCTGCTGTGCAGCTTTCAATGATTTAAGCGACTGTAAGCCTCCATCAATTATGTGATTGGCACGCAAGTAAGACTCAACATCTTTGGTAAGTAAAAAGGTATCCTTGCCCAGTGCTCGTAATGCAAATGGTCCAGTGTTACCACCTAAGCGGTTACCTCTTTTTCTAAGTAATAGCCACAAATTAATAATATCGCTACTTGGCCAGTTTGCTACTAGAGTTGAAAATGATCCGTGCTCTTGTTGTAATTCATAAATCATATGGCAGTTGATAGCGATACTTTGTACTTTTTTATAGTTGCGAATAATACGCTCATCTTGTGCACGCTGTTCGTACATCTCTGGCGACATGTAAAGCAGTTTATCAATTGAAAAATTCCAAAAGACTTCTCTAAACCCATCCCATTTAGCATTTACAACTGACCAATAAAATCCAGATTGAAAAATTTTACGTGTGAATTCTTCTAACCATTCATCGTCAGTGCGCAGGCTAAGTGCATTACACGAATGTGGCTCATTCAACAAAGTATGTATATTCGCTTCGCCACCTTTTCTTTCGCATGCTCTGTCATAAATTTCATTAAATTGAGTCAATGGCGCCCCTATATCACATTAATCCAAATCTCAATATTAATAATAGTCTCACATATTGTGCCTACTAAACACACTAAAGATATAAGGGTATTTATTCGCAGCTGACCAATAACAGGGCAGCCCCATAGCTACAAATGAAGTAAAGTGGTTTCCTCACACTAAATTGGTGTAAAAGGTTGGCGGCATGAGCGCAGTGAATGCGTTTGCTTTGAATGAGGTGAGGTGAGCTATTTTGATAGTTGCTAAAGCAACCACCTCTACAATCCACCCTTCTAGTCACCCTGAACTTGATTCAGGGTCTATCGTGCAAAAGGTTGCCGACAGCGAACGCAGTGAGCACGCTTCTTTTGCGCAAAGTGAATAACGTGCAAAATGTAACGTCTGCGAGCGAAGCGAGTGCGTTCAGTTTGCGCAAGGTGAAGTGAGCTGTTTTGATAGTTGCTAAGACTGCCACCTCTATAATCCACCCTTCTCGTCACCCTGAACTTGATTCAGGGTCTAAAGTGCAAAAGGTTACCGACAGCGAACGCAGTAAGCACAGTTCTTTCGCGCAAGGTGAATATCGTGCAAAATATAACGTCTGCGAGCGAAGCGAGTACGTTCAGTTTGCGCAAGGTGAAATGAGCTGTTTTAACAGTTGCTAAGGCTGCCACCTCTAACACCTAAATCGTATCGAATACATGGATCCTGAAGCGAGTTCAGGATGACGGTATTAAACAACGCGGCTGTGCTCACCCTCCTCGTCACCCTGAACTTGATTCAGGGTCTATCGTGCAAAAGGTTACCGACAGCGAACGCAGTGAGTACGCTTCTTTTCGCGCAAGGTGAATATCGTGCAAAGTATTAATGACAATGAGCAAAGCGAATACGTTTACTTTGCGCAAGGTGAAATAAGCTAGTTTAGCTGTTGCCGAGGAAATCTTAAGCTTATCTTGTCGGCGGTGAAGGTTACTCCCTTCACCTGGCGCTAATTCGTCTCTTTATCAATGTGCATGACCTCGGCAATATTCGATTAATCGACCTTTAATTGGGCCCTTGGTGCGCTACGCAGTAGAATGTCCTACTTTCACATGGGAAAGACTCGCCGTCCGCCCCACACACTATCATCGGCGCTATAGTGCAAAAGGTTAGCGACAGCGAACGCAGTGAGAGCGCTCTTTTTGCGCAAGGTGAAATGAGCCGTTTTAAACGTTGCCGAGGGACTTAAACGCAAAAAAGCCCGACTCTTTCGAATCGGGCTTTCTGTTATTTGGCGCTTGGCAATGTCCTACTTTCACATGG
>NZ_JAKRFY010000018.1:0-143881 GCF_022347805.1 Pseudoalteromonas sp. Of7M-16
ACTAACGGTTGAGCCTCAAAAGCTTTTATTTCACGAGAGTATTCAAAGTGAAAACACGCATCGAACTCTAAGGATGATTCAACTAAGCAAGTGGCTTTGTTCTTTTGACTTGCGAACTTGTAGAGGTTTTTGACTCTGGAGCGACTTATTTTGTGCCTGATCATAACCATCACCGAATATGCGAGACGATCTAAAAGTAGGCTATGCAGGGTTATAATTCAATTTTTATGCGGGGTTTTACTACAAATTTGCAGACTTACACTTCAAACAACATCAATGAGGAAATTTGGGTGGTAGTCTTACCAGCCACATCCCGGCACACAAGTCATCCGCTGTGGCTGCTTCCTTCCGGACCTGACCAGGTTCACGAACTATTGTTGCGAGAGGACCAATAAGACTACCATTGAGGGCCTTGTTTGGCGCGGGTTGAATTATGGCGATTTTCTTACTGGGATGCAAGCGAAAACTAAAAAAGCTTGCTCGTTTGCTGTTTGTTTAAGCAAGTAAGCAAGCTTTTGATTATTTGAGTATTAAATTTGTACTAGTTAGCCAATGCACGCTGAAAAGCTTGTAGGCGCTTTTTGGCTTTTTTCATATTTTCAGGGCCCATACGCAAGAACAGTTTTTGTGCATCTGACAACTGCTCCCACTCTGCGTAAGCATACTTATAGGTCACTGACTCTTGAATAAGCGGCAAGTTTGACTCTGGAATAGGCGTTTCAAGTAACTCGCCCAGCGCTTCTTGTAAGGTATAATCAAATTCGCCGCCGTTGTAGCCAATCTCTTCATAGGCTTCATTGATAAGCGGCTTATACTGCTCATATAAACGCACAAGTTGCGCGGTGCTCATTGAGTTCAACATATTTACATAAGGCGTGTAGCGCTCAAAGCTATTCGGGTCCGTGATAATTAAGTCATCTTCAATGACCATAAAGTTATCGGCTGGTTTACTCACAGGGTAATGTTTTTTAGCCACTTTACCTTGCGCTAAATTGTCAATAAACACCACACTGCGCCTAACCATATCTTCTGTTACCAGCAGCTCCATCGCCTGTTTGCTCAGATAGTTTGCAACTGTGTCACGCACACTATTGTCGCTGTCATCTAAACTTGGTAGTACAGGTTCTACTGGCTCTTGAGGTCTTGGCTCAGGTTCTGTCACTTGAGACACCGTTGGCTCTTCAACCACTGGTTCTGGCTCAACACTTGGTGCAACCTCAGCTGATTTGTTTTGCTCAGCTTCTTGACGCGCTGTATTCACAACGGTTTTAGGGGTTTCTTCAGGCACGACGACATCCTGTCGAAATTTTGTATTTTCTGCGGGCTTACTATCTTTGTTCGCTAATACAAATACAGCCACAATGATCAAGGCAACCACTGCGATTGCCGCAAGAAGTAATTGACTGTTAGAAGGCTTTTTATTTGTCCTTGGTTCTGCTGAACTGTGCTCTGACATGGAGGCTCCGTAAAATTCGCTTAAAAAACTCGGCGGCTAAGGCATTTACCTCGGCGGCACTTTGTAATTAAAACACAAACTAAAAGATATCTCATCTGCGTCAACGCGCATTAACGAGAGTTTATCTCAAACTCGCACCGATTTGCTGACAATTACATGAACACCCGCGCAAACAAGCACCAAATCGACAATAAACCACATAATCATGACACTTTTTTACCACTTAATATTTGTCAAAATTACGTAACAGGCTGATATTTATAAGAGATGTAAAATATACATTCGTCATCAATTGATTATAGTATAAGAAAGCGACTTGTTTTTATCGTTGCAACTTACACCCTACTTCGAAGGAACAAATATGAAAAAAGTACAGTGTAAAATTGGCAAGCCGCATATCGCGTTGTTACTTACCGGTGGTGGAGCGAGAGCGGCATATCAAGTGGGTGTACTCAAGGCCATTGCGCTGAGTTTACCCAGAAGTGCCCCTCTACCATTTAAAATTATCAATGGGACTTCTGCCGGGGCTATCAACTCCACCGGCCTTGCGTGTTACTCCTCTAACATGCACCTCGCCATTCGAAAAATTGAATGGATCTGGAAAAATTTTCATACCAACATGGTGTATAAAAGTACATTGCTCGGCGCATTCGGACACTTATTTAATAACGTTATGCGCAGTTTTCAAGCTGATTACTTAAATCACCCACCAGCCAGTTTACTCGACAACACGCCGTTACGTGTCTTGCTAGAAGAGGTGCTTGATTTGGCGAGAATTGACCGAAATATTCAACGTGGTTTTATTGATGCTTTATCAGTGACCGTATCGAGTTACTCCAGTGGAAAATCGGTGGCATTTTTTCAGTCAAAGGAAGCCAAACCGTGGCAGCGCGCTAAACGAGAGGGCATTCAAACCCAGCTGAATATAGACCACCTTATGGCTTCTAGTGCTATTCCCATGGTGTTTCCAAGTGTTAGAGTTAAACATAACTATTATGGCGACGGTTCCATCCACCAGCTCTCGCCTTTGAGCCCATCAATACACCTAGGTGCAAGCAAGATATTCATCATTGGTGTTGAACAACCAAAAGTACAACAACCCCTTGGCTATGAGCCCCACTTCCCGGGTATGTCTGTCGTCGCTGGCCACTTGTTAGATAGTATTTTTAGCGATACTTTGCAGTCGGATTTAGAGCGACTTGAACGAGTCAACCGCACACTCAGTTTGCTGCCAGCCAGAGATAAACACAAAGAGTTAAAACGCGTTGATACACTTATTGTCAACCCATCACATAACTTCAATGAATTGGCTATCGATTTTTACGACGACCTCCCCATTGCGGTGAAGCTCCTACTGAGAACCATAGGTGTGAAAAAGCATTCTCAATCAAGTTTAACCAGTTACTTGTTGTTTGAAAAAAGCTATACCCAAGAGCTCATTAATATTGGATATCAAGACGGGCTAGAGCGACTGGATGAGATCAAAGCATTTTTAGAGTTAGATTAAGGCAAACCGTCTAGAATAAACTGCTCTGCCCGCTCTACCCGTCTTGGTTTGCCTTTGAGCAATAGCACATCGCTCGATTGCAGCAAAATATCTTCATCAGGCATGGAAATTTCAATACCATCACGTCTGAGCGCCTTAACCACCACTTTATGTCTAACGAGTTGTAACTCTGAGATGGTTTTATCCACTGCATAGGCATCTTCGGGCAGCGCAACCGCATGTAAATACTCTAGTCTATCGGTCACAAAGCTAGAGTGATTGTTTCCATACTCGTTCATTTCATCTGGACTGCCGGTAAAAAAGCCATGGAGGTATTCATAGCGATTCTGCCGCTCTTTACTCACCCGCTTAAATATTCGACGCATCGGCACCCCTGACATATAAAGCACATGAGAAACCAGCATGAGGCTTGCTTCCAAAGACTCCGGGACCACTTCAGTCACACCCAGTTGCTTTAAGTCCTCCAAATGGGTGTCATCTTGCATTCTTACCAAGATTTTTACTTCAGGGGCGTAGTGCTTCAAAGCATCTATTACTATTTGGCTTTGCTCAAAGTCATCCATGGTCACAATTACCAACCGCGCTTTATTGACACAGGCCGATTTTAAAATGGCCTTTTGCCCCGCGTGGCCAAAAATAACAGGCTCTCCTGCAGTTTGCGCTTCTTGCACAATAATTGGATTGCGCTCAATGGCGATATAAGGGATTGCTTCTGGTTTTAAAAATCGTGCGATAGTTTGCCCAACACGGGCATAACCAAAGATCACCACATGATCTTTCACTGTATTTTCTTTAAATCCCGCATAAGAAAAATCAGATTTGTGTTCACCATCTAATTTGAACAATTTAAGTAACCGCTCAATTTCTCCAATTAAGTACGGTGTAAGGGCCATAGATAACACACCGAGTGCAATCAAAAATGAGGCTGTATCTGGGGTTAGTAAATTATGCTGTCCTGCTAGGGCAACCAACACAAAACCAAACTCCCCCATTTGCCAAAGCATCACACCCGATGCCAGAGCATCTCTTTTCCTCTCCCCCATCAACTGGGCGCTAAAATAAATAATGGTTACTTTAGCCAACAACAACGCAGCAAGTGCCGCCACAATATAGCCAAATGCTGTTATCACATAAGCCACATCTAATTGCATGCCGACGGTCACGAAAAACAGACCCATTAAGATATCTCTAAATGGCCTTATTTCTGCTTCAAGCTGATGCCGGTATTGGCTCTCTCCGAGCATCATGCCTGCCAAAAATGCCCCCAGAGCCATTGATAACCCAAATGCATAGGTAAGCGCACCGGCACACAAAGCGACCACGAGCGTCGTTAAAACAAACAGTTCATCGGTCCTTGCCAGTGCAACCTCATTGAACACTTTGGGTAGTATCCACTTACCAATTGCCCATAGTAGCAAACACACAAAAGCGCCCTTAGCCAAAGCTAAGACCAGCGCGCCAACTAAAACTTGATTGTCGGTACTCGCCATAAGCGGAAAGATAATCAGCATGGGCACTACTGCGATGTCTTGAAACAGTAAAACCCCTATTGCAAGCTGGCCTTTACGCATATTCAACATACCGCTTTCTTTCATGATTTTTACGACGACAGCTGTTGAAGAGAGTGAAACAATACAGGCAATCATGAGAGACTCTGAGCCACTATAGCCAAATAACGAAACCAGCGATGTGCCGATTAGAATAGACAGCAAGACCTGTGCACTGCCTAAGCCAAATACCACACTGCGCATGGCCATTAGTTTAGGGATAGAAAATTCCAACCCCAAACTAAACAGCAAAAAAACAATTCCCACTTCAGCTATTAAATGGATCTCATGGCTGTTATCTATCAAGCCATAACCTGCGGCTACCAAACCAGTGAGTAAATAGGCTAAGATCGGCGGCAGCCCTACTCTTTTAAATGACCAAACCAAAATTACCGCACATAAAAGAAGAGCGACAACATCGGCAAAATGACCATGTACGGCGTTCATGAGCCCGGCGATGATTTTATCGGAAAAAAGCCCGGCAAAATTTTGCTGCAAACTGCCCCCTAAGTGTCAAAGAATTGTTTTGGATTATTTTTCATACAATTTAACTATAGCAACCAACTGTTTTTCAGCCAGTTTAATTTTTTGGCACGAAACTCGCTTATATGTTCGGGAATGTTGTAATTAGGGGAATTACCAGATGGAAAATGTCCATATTTTGGCACAACGAACGCCGACGCGCGGTGATTATGTTCCGTTCGCTACCGAACAGTACGTATCGCAAGCGCCTGAACAACCCAATGTGCTCGTTGAAAAGCTGCAAACAACGCTAGAGGTCAATGGTATTTTAGATATCTTTGCTTCTTACGTTAAGCGCATAACTGATCTTGCAGGGCTGCAGTTTCATTCAAACCAAGGACTGTTTCAAACTCAACAAGGTGACAACCAACTTAAGCCTTATACATTTGATCTAGACCTAGAGGGTCAGCACTTAGGGCAATTGGTATATTTCAGCAAATACAGTCTCAGTGGCACGATACGCGCACGCTTAATGCAACTGCATGCCTGTCTGCTTTACCCGTTAAGAAATGCCTTGATGTACCACCGAGTGCTGCAACTGGCAACGAAAGATACACTGACCGGGCTTTATAACCGTAGCCAGTTTAATGAATACCTGGATACTAAGCTTGAGCGCAGTCGTCGACAACATCGTAATTTCAGCTTGATGCTGTTAGACCTAGATAACTTTAAACAAGTGAACGATGAATATGGTCACAAAAAAGGTGATGAGGTACTCATTGGCTTTGCTAGCATATTAACCTCGAGTATTCGAGCAACTGATGCCGTATTCAGATTTGGCGGAGATGAGTTTGCGATCTTAATTGACGACCCTGCATTTACAACCAATAAAGTCATTGCTGAACGCATTATGCAACGTGTCAATAGCAATAGCCTTTTGGCCAAACACCAAGTTACCACCAGCATTGGCTTTACACTGGCGTCGAGCCAAGATTGTTCAAATGAGATCTTTGCCCGAGCAGACAGTGGTTTATACAAAGCAAAACAAGCCGGTAGAAATTGCGCACGGGCGGTTTAGCATATTCGGTACTTACCATCCCCTAATTGGTAAGTACCTCCCTTAACGCTGACTAGACAGCAGTTTAAATAGCCAAAGGAAAATGGCAAAACCACAAAAAAATCCACTTATCACCCAACCCAATGCCCAAAAATCGGGAAGCTCGCTTAACACGATAGACAACATAGGTGCTAACAGGCCTAAAATAAAATAACTTCCGCCTTTACCGTGCCAATACGCTAACAAAAGCCCGGCAGACAACGTCCCTACACCAAGTGATAACAAAAGATTTAGCCAATTTAGTGGAGAGCAGAGCGACAATAATATAAAAATCACCACACACGTAATGACAACAATGGGGGCTTTATTCGCCAAAGATTGACCTATTTGATTATTATTCTGCATCTTGGATCTGCCAATTAATGCCTGACTTTTCGGCATAATCTGAATTAATAAAATAACCTGCTACCGCAATGAGCGTCTCATTGTAATAGACCATGGGTATTCGCGTGCGCTCCCAACTGGGCACTCTGGCCTCTTTCAACCAATGCTTGACGGTATTACGACCGGGTTTACCAAATGGCTTTATTTTATCGTTTAGACGACCAAAGCGAATGGCCACGGACTCTGCTGCAAGCGGCTTTCTCACACCCTCACTTGAAATCGTAAGCAGTGTACGCCCATCAGCCAATTTCATCTCAGCGGTTAGGCTAATATTCTCAATGTCGGCCAACTCAATGTGATTTTTTGGTACCCAGTACAACAAGGCGTTGTAACGTTTAACAGATCCAGTGCGCAGCTCGATATTCACTTGTGCGTCCTCTCGTCCGTTAATCGCTTGGTCAATAATTTGTGCCAACTGCTTTTGCGACGGCATGCTGACGCCTTGTTTGGCAAACCAAGCTCGGACAACATTGCTTTGCCTAAGTGCTGACAAAGTTGCTAGTCGTACTATATCAAGTTGCTCATTGTCGCTGCATGATTCTAAGTCACTCTGTGAGATCTCATCAACCAAAGCTTGCTGCGCCTGCAATAACGATATTGATCTTAAAACGCTAGGAACAAAGCCACTAAAACGGGATTTTAAAAGTGGGATCACTTGATTACGTAAAAAGTTTCTGTCAAATACGTCGCTGTGGTTTGATTCATCTTCAATGTGTGTCAATGAAAAGGTCTGAGCAAACGCCTCGATATCTTTTCTCTCGATGCCCAGCAAAGGTCTAATACAATCCCGCCCACTAGCTAGCTGCGTTTTTGCCCGCATAGCCCCGAGTCCCTGTAAGCCAGAGCCTCGTTTGAGGCGAATTAAAAACGTTTCAATTTGATCGTCAGCATGTTGTCCAAGCACTAAAACTGCGCCTTCACTGGCATGCGTATCCAGTGCTAAATAACGCGCATCCCTTGCTTGCGCTTCCAAGCTGGTTCGTGATTTAGCTTGTATATCTACACTAACTGCGCGAAAGGGAACTGCCAGCTTTGCGCATAACTGTGTACAAAACTGCTGCCACATCAAAGCATTGTCAGATAAACCATGATTAACATAGATGGCTTGAAGTTTGACCGTTCCATTTAACTTGGCATATTGATGGCATAAATGTAGTAGTACCACAGAATCAACCCCGCCGGACAACGCAACACACAGCTTCTGCTGTAAGCCATTGTGATTTTGCTGCTCAAGCGCGGTGACAAACTTTTTATAAACGTTGGTCGATTCCATACTATTTCCTCTAACAATCCCGTGCGTTATACCTGATCCTCCCTAAATTGCAATGCGATATACGATGACAGCTACTTTATTGTGCGCCAGATCAGCGCTTGCTCAAAACCTGCCCTTGGTTTAAGTAATATTATTCTCCCAGAGATATATAATTTTGTTTCTCAAATAGGCTAGCCTTTAAACGCCACAACAACTTAATTATACAAAAAAACAATTTTACCAATTGCTGTGAACTGACATTGATTTATTGTAAAAGGTATTTTCAATATTTACATCGATAAAACAAACCCGAAATTAATTGACATCAGTGCTAAAATCTAGGTAAATCCCTACTTATGTTTAAAAAGTCGCATTATCTTGCTGGTCTGTTTTCAAGATGCAGCTCGGGGCAGTATAATGTGCATAAAATTGTATGTGATGACAGAGAACTCGCCTTCACGAAGGAAAAACAGTTAAAAAATGAAGAAGGTAAATGTAGCTAAAATACGCTATCTTCTGCAAAAACTGACTTAAATAAGCGATACTAACACTTAGTTTAAGCTCCATTTAGCACATTAGACTATGCTGAATATTATGCTGAAAAATAACTGAGTCACGGCATTTTGAATCTGTACTCTCTACATAAAACCGAGACAAACTTTAAAAAATTATCAGATAGGTTAGAAAATGAGCTTAAATTATCTAGAATTTGAACTTCCAGTAGCTGAATTAGAGCAAAAAATTAAAGAGCTACAAGCTGTTAGTCGCTCAGGTTCTTTGGACCTAAGTCTGGAAGAAGAAATCAGCAAGCTAAAAGAAAAAAGTGTTCAGCTTACTGAAAAAATTTACTCAGAACTAAACCCATGGCAGCTACTACAACTTGCTCGCCACCCAATGCGCCCTCACGCAAGTGATTACATCAAGCGCATGTTTACAGAATTCGACGAGTTTGCTGGCGACCGTGCATTTGCAAACGATCCTGCGATCATTGGCGGTACAGCACGACTAGATGGCAAGCCTGTTATGGTTATCGCACAGGAAAAAGGCCGCGACACAGCGGAGAAAATCAAACGTAACTTCGGTATGCCACGCCCAGAAGGTTACCGTAAAGCAAAGCGTCTAATGGAAATGGCAGAGCGTTTTAAAATGCCTGTTATCACATTAATTGATACACAGGGTGCATACCCAGGTATCGGTGCAGAAGAACGTGGTCAAAGTGAAGCTATCGCAATGAACTTAAAAGTGATGGCTGCATTAAAAGTACCTACAATCTGTAGTGTTATCGGTGAAGGTGGTTCTGGTGGTGCACTTGCCATTGGTGTAGGTGACCGCGTAAACATGTTACGTTACAGCACATATTCTGTAATCACACCAGAAGGTTGTGCATCAATCCTTTGGAAAAGCGCAGAAAAAGCACCGCTTGCAGCTGAAGCCATGGGTGTTTCTGCACAGCGTATTAAAGACAATAACCTTATCAATGAAATCGTATCTGAGCCGCTAGGCGGCGCACACCGCGATTACGATACTGCGGCGAGAAACCTAAAAGCACAAATTCTAAAAGATCTTGATGCAGTTTCTAAGCTAAGCCAAGAAGAAATGCTAGAGCAAAGATATCAGCGCTTAATGTCATTTGGTTATTGCAACTAAAGAGAACACAAATTGAAAAGGCCACCAAGTATTACTTGGTGGCCTTTTTTGTGTCTCGCTTTTGAGCTGAATTAGTCGAATATCAATTCAACTTCTTGCCCTGTGAGCTTTTTCAACGCTCGGATCAGCTCATCACTGGGCGTCACACACCACTGTGTACCTAACGTCAAATCAGCCGTCGCATCGGGTCGATGGTATTCTATAATCACTTGGCACGTACCAAACTTATATGGCTCAAGTACACGTTTTAGATCTTCGCCAAAGCCTGCGTCAATTTGCGTCATACTGAGTGTCATTTTAAGTGCATTGATGCGCTTTTCTCGCGCTTGAGCAATGGTATTCACGTCTCTGGCGGTCATGGTTATCCCCCCGGAGAAGTTATCAAAACTCACTTGTCCGGTGATCACCAATACCTGATTAACCTGTAGCAACTCTTCGTACATTTCAAACTGCTCAGGGAAGAAACGAACATCAATACGCGCACTCTTATCGTCTAACGTGATCAATCCCCAGCGATTGCCCTTTTTGTTTATTAACGTGCGGGCGTTAATGACAAGTCCGGCAGCAGTCGATTGCATATCCCTATTTGTAGGCTGTAAATCCACTAACTTGCCTGAGGTATAATGCTTTAATTCTTTACGGTATTGATTAATTGGATGACCGGTCAAATATAACCCAAGGGTCTCTTTTTCACCATGTAACCATTCGTTATCACTCAGCGGCGGTGCATGTACAAAGGCCTGTGCCACCTCATCTGGTTCAACAGCAAGTAAGCCAAATAAGTCGGACTGACCAAGTTGCTCTGCCTTGTGGTGCTGCTCGGCGGACTTCATAGCGTCTTTTAAGCTTGCCAGTAAAGTGGCGCGGCCGCCTTGCTTTTTCTCTGGACCAAGCTTATCTAGTGCACCCGCATAAATAAGCTTTTCAATTACACGACGGTTCAACCGTTTCAGATCAACACGCGCACAAAAATCAAATAGGTCTTTAAACTCACCGCCTTGTTCACGCGCTTCCAAAATGGCTTCTACAGGGCCTTCACCGACCCCTTTTATAGCGCCAATACCGTAAACAATTTCCCCTTGTAGATTAACAGCAAACTTGTACACGCCTGCATTTACATCAGGTGGGAGCAAGGTCAATTTCATGTTTTCACATTCATCAACCAAGGTGACGATTTTGTCGGTGTTATCCATATCTGCCGACATAACCGCAGCCATAAACTCTGCGGGAAAGTGGGTTTTCATCCATAGCGTTTGATAAGAAACAAGCGCGTAGGCAGCCGAGTGAGATTTGTTAAAACCGTAGCCCGCAAACTTTTCTACAAGATCGAAGATCTTCATCGCAAGTTCGCCGTCAACACCGTTATTTATTGATCCCTCTTCAAAGGTTGAACGCTGCTTTGCCATTTCCTCAGGTTTTTTCTTACCCATCGCACGACGTAATAAGTCAGCGCCACCAAGGCTATAGCCCGCCAATACCTGGGCGATTTGCATTACCTGTTCCTGATACAGGATGATCCCGTAGGTTGGCTCTAGAATTGGAGCCAAGCTCTCGTGCTGATATTGTGCATCTGGAAATGATATTTCTTCTCGACCGTGCTTACGGTCGATAAAGTTATCTACCATTCCCGATTGCAGAGGACCTGGACGGAAAAGTGCAACCAGTGCGATCATATCCTCAAAGCAGTCCGGCTTTAGACGGCGAATAAGATCTTTCATACCACGCGATTCTAGCTGGAAAACGGCGGTTGTTTCGGCTCTGAGTAACACTTCAAAGCTGGCATGGTCGTCAAGTGGGATGGCATTTATATCGACAAATGATTTCCCTTCACGCGCCAAGCGCTCATTGGCCATGTCCAACGCCCATTGTAAGATCGTCAAGGTTCTTAGACCAAGGAAGTCAAACTTAACCAGACCGGCAGTCTCTACGTCGTTTTTATCGAACTGCGTAACCGGGAATTTACCCTCTTCGTCACAGTAAAGTGCGGCAAAGTCAGTAATACTGGTTGGCGAGATAACAACACCACCTGCGTGTTTACCTGCGTTACGAGTACAGCCTTCAAGGATGCGGCATTTATCGATTAACTCTTTAACCTCGTCATCGCCATCATAAGCTTCTGGCAGCCTTGGTTCGACTTCAAAAGCTTTGGCAAGTGTCATACCCGGATCGCCCGGTACTAACTTTGAAATACGATCGACAAAGCCGTAAGGGTGTCCGAGTACTCGACCTACATCTCGAATTACGGCTTTGGCCGCCATGGTACCAAACGTGATGATCTGTGATACCGCTTGTCGCCCGTATAGTTTGGCAACGTGATCGATTACCTCATCTCGTCTATCCATACAGAAGTCGACGTCAAAGTCCGGCATTGATACACGTTCTGGGTTCAAGAATCGTTCGAATAGTAAGTCGAACTCAAGTGGGTCAAGATCTGTGATTTTGAGTGCATAAGCAACCAGTGAACCTGCACCCGAGCCTCGACCAGGGCCAACTGGAATATTGTTATCTTTGCTCCACTGGATGAACTCCATTACAATTAAGAAGTAACCTGGGAATCCCATTTGGTTGATTACATCTAGCTCAATTCTGAGACGATCATCATATTCAACACGCTTAACTTTGCGGTCTTCTTCGTCAGGAAATAAAAATTGTAAACGCTCTTCAAGGCCATCCTCTGACACCTTAACCAAGAAATCGTCAATTTTTAAATCGCCAGTTGGATAGTCTGGTAGAAAGTATGTGCCTAGCTGTACCGTCACGTTACAACGCTTGGCGATCTCAACTGTATTCTCAAGGGCTTCGGGAATATCACTGAACAGTTCAGCCATTTGTTCTGGCGTTTTTAGATATTGTTCCTTAGAAAAGCGTTTGGGTCTGTTTTTATCTTCTAGGGTGTAACCATCGTGAATAGCAACGCGGATCTCATGCGCTTCAAAGTCTTCTTCATGCAAGAAAACCACTTCATTGGTTGCTACAACAGGTAAGTTTCGCTCTGTTGCCAAGGCAACAGCAGCGTGCAAATACTCTTCTTCTTGCTCACGTTCAGTACGATGAAGCTCCAAATAATAATGATCTGCAAAGTGTTCTTCATAGAATGCGAGCGTGTCTGCTACAAGCTGCGGGTTGCCTTTGAGCAACGCCTTTCCGACATCGCCATCTTTCGCACCAGAGAGTAGGATCAACCCCTCTTTATATTGTGCTAACCACGCTTTGTCGACGACTGGGCGATGAAACACATGACCACGCAAAAAGGCTTCTGAAATCAGCAATGTCAGGTTTTTATAACCTTCATTGTTTTTTGCTAAAACCACTATACGGCAAGGTTCTTCAGGGAACTCATCACTTTTAAGCCACAGATCTGCGCCAACCATTGGCTTGATCCCTGCGCCATGAGCACCCCCATAAAAACGTACCAAACCACATAAGTTCATTTGGTCCGTAATTGCAAAGGCTGGCATTTCAAGCTCTTGCGCTCGAGCCACAATCGGCTTGGTTTTAGCCAAGCCATCTACCATAGAAAAATCGCTGTGTACGCGTAAATGTACAAAATTAGGCGTTGGCATAATTACGACTGCTCCGCTAGGATGCGCTGTACAGGCTTAAAGCTTTTTCGATGATGCGGCGTAACACCATGCTCGGCCAATGCTGCAAAATGCGCTTTGGTCGGATAACCTTTGTGACCAGCAAAACCAAACTCTGGATATTGTGCATCTAGTTCAATCATTTCATTATCACGCGTCACTTTAGCCAAAATAGACGCGGCACTGATCTCGGCTACTAAGCTATCCCCTTTGACCACGGCTTGTGCAGGAACTGAAATATCAGGTAGGCGATTGCCATCGACAAACACAAACTCAGCAGGGATTTTTAAACCTTCTACCGCACGTTTCATCGCCAACATAGTTGCGTGTAAAATATTCAGCTCATCGATCTCTTCGACAGTTGCGCGAGCAATACAGTAACACAGTGCCTTTTCTTTGATTTCCTCAGCAAGCGCGTTGCGTTTCTTTTCAGAGAGTTTTTTAGAGTCTGTTAGTCCTTCAATTGGTTTGGACGGATCTAAAATAACTGCGGCGGTTACCACATCACCAACAAGAGGGCCACGCCCAACTTCGTCTACACCCGCAATATGATTAACTTCTGGACGCTCAATCTGCATCTATAACCTCCGCAACAGCAACCGCTGCTTGTTCACTGGCATTCAAACGAATGTCTTTATGTATTTCATAAAAGCGCTCTATCAAGGCTGAGTTATCCCCTCTTAATAACGGCAATAGCGCATCTGTTAGCGCATCAGGGTTACAATCATCTTGTAAAAACTCAGCAACAAGCGGCGCATCAGCCAACAAATTAGGCAGTGAAAAGTGTTTAATGTTAAACGTGAAAAATGTGCTGAATATTTTGTAGCTGAGGGTTTTAAGGCGATAGCCAACCACCATTGGCTTTTTATACAGCATAGCTTCTAGGGTAGCAGTACCCGACGCCAATAACACCGCATCAGCAGCACTCATCGCCAATGAAGACTTGCCATCTAATAAGATGGGTCTCAGCTCTGGCGCGACTTTATTCAGTATTTGGGAAAATTGCTTTTGACGCTTTTCATTCACCAAAGGAACGACAATTTTTAAGTCTGGAATTTTATCTACCAACTGTTTTGCAGTCAGTAAATAGGTCTCACTCAATAGCCCTACTTCTGAGCCTCGACTCCCTGGAAGCAGCGCCAGCACCGTATCTGATTCACCTAACCCAATTTCACGCCTTGCAGCCAATGTATCTGATTCAAGTGGAATTTCATCCGCTAATGTATGACCCACAAATGTACACGGTACTTCATATTTGTCATAAAATGCTTTCTCAAATGGAAGTAGCGACAAAACCAAATTGGTTGCTTCTGCAATAGTATGGATGCGTTTTGGGCGCCAGGCCCACACGGACGGGCTCACGTATTGAACAGTTTTAATACCTGCAGCCTTGAGCGGCTTCTCGACGCGAAGATTAAAATCAGGTGCATCAACACCAATAAAAACGTCTGGTGGGTTGTCGATAAAGTAATTTACCAGCTCTTTGCGGATCTTAAGCAACCTAGGGAGGCGGCCGAGCACTTCCACAAGTCCCATAACTGCCAACTCTTCCATATCAAATAGGCTTTGGCAGCCTTGCGCTTGCATTTTAGGGCCCGCGATACCGACAAATTGAGCATTGGGAAAGCGCTTTTTTAACGCCTTAATAAGGCCTGCGCCAAGGATATCGCCAGATAACTCGCCTGCGACGATCCCGACGGTGATTAATTTTTCGTTTGCCATTTTTGTTCTTCTAGAAAATAAAAAACGCCATACTAAGTATGGCGTTATTATATCAGAACCAGCTCTTTGTTATCTGATAAATTACAATAAGGCGACAAAGAGCGCGCTTGGATTAGCGAACTAGTCCGCGTTCTGATGTCGCAATAAAGTCAAGCATTTGCTGAACAGCAGGAAATTGCTTTGCCTCATCTTGTAATGCAGCGACAGCTTCATCCAATTTAAGTCCTTTGCGGAACAAAGCTTTGTATGCTCTGCGAGTTGCCATTACTTCGTCAGACTCAAAACCTCTTCGTTTTAAGCCCTCGGTGTTAATAGCAACAGGTCTTGCTGGTGTGCCTGTAGTCGTTACAAAAGGCGGGACATCTTGATTGACCCCTGAGTACATACCAACAAAGGCATGAGCACCCACTTTACAGAATTGGTGTACACCAGAGTTACCCGCAAGAATAACCCAATCACCAATATGAACATGACCAGCAACACTTGCGTTGTTCGCAAAAATTACGTTACTACCGATGACAGCATCATGTGCTACATGGGTATACGCCATGAATAAGTTGTTACTACCAATGATGGTCACACCTTGATCTTGGATAGTGCCACGGTGGATCGTTGCACACTCTCTGATCACATTGTTGTCACCAATAATCAATTTGGTTGGTTCATCCTTGTACTTTTTATCTTGACAGGCTTCGCCTACCGAAGCGAATTGGAAAATATGGTTTCCTGAACCTATCTCACTTGGGCCTTTAATTACGACGTGCGATTCTATTTTACAGTCGTCACCGATAACGACATCATTACCGATATAACTGTAAGGTCCAACCGAGACATTGTTTCCTAATTTAGCGCCAGGCTCAATAATTGCAGTAGGATGGATCACGCTTAAAACTCTCTTCTAGCACACATAATTTCAGCACTACACACAACATTGCCGTCAACTTTCGCCTCAGCTGAAAACTTCCAGATGTTGCGGCGCTCTTTAACAAACTGTACGTGTAAATGCATCGTATCACCAGGAACAACTGGCTGCTTAAATCTAGCGTTGTCGATGGCTGCAAATAAGTATAGCTCATTATCACTGCGGTTCTCGACAGTCTTAAAACCGAGTAGACCCGTTGCCTGAGCAAGTGCTTCTAAGATCATTACGCCTGGGAAAATCGGTTGATCAGGGAAGTGGCCGGTAAAGATTGGCTCATTTGCCGTCACATTTTTTACTGCGTGTAAATACTCTCCGGGCTTATGATCGACAACCTTATCCACTAGTAGCATAGGGTAACGATGAGGAAGTAACTTCAAGATTTCTTGAATATCAAAGCTGTTTAATTCGTTGGCCAAAATAGTACCTTTTATTTATCCGTATGTTGTAACTGCTCGGTAAGATTCTCGAGAGCTTTAATGCGCGCTTTAAAATCAGAAAGATTACGCAAATGGGCAATACTCTTGCGCCACTCTTTGTTGGTGGTATGTGGCATACCTGATGAGTACACTCCAGGCTTAGTGATGCCTTTAGTAACCATACTCATACCAGTAATCACAACGCCATCGCACACCTCGTTATGGCCGTTAATAGCTACCATGCCGCCGATTTGGCAGTACTTACCGATTTTTACGCTTCCGGCAAGTACCGTACAACCCGCTATTGCAGTGCCATAACCAACTTCAACGTTGTGTGCAATTTGAATTTGATTGTCGAGAATGACATTATCGTGAATGATTGTATTGTCAATCGCCCCTCGGTCAATTGAAGTACACGCACCGACTTCAACGCGATCACCAATGATCACAGTACCAATCTGTGGTATTTTGACCCACTCACCTGATTCATTAGCGTAGCCAAAGCCATCACTGCCAATCACACTGCCTGATTGAAACAAACAATGTTCGCCAATTTCTACTTCATGGTAAACTGTGACGTTGGCCCAGAGCTTCGTGCCAGCGCCAATACGTGCATGCTGTCCAATAAAACTGCCAGCGCCAATTTCAACATCGTCACCAATCACAGCACCAGCTTCTATAACAGCATTTGCGGCAATTTTAACATTGTTGCCTAAAGAGGCACTCTCGTCTATCACGGCACTGCTGTGTATTGAGTTCGCCGCGCTTGGCGTTGTATCCATATATTGCGCAAGTTTTGCATAGGCCACGTACGGGTTATCACAAATGAGTTTGTTACCCGAAAAATAAGCCGCATCTTCCGCCGATAAGATCACAGCGCCAGCTTGCGTTGATTCAAGCTGGCTGCGGTATTTTTTATTTGCCAAAAATGCGATGTCTTGATCTTTCGCATTGAGTAAAGTGGCAATTTTTACAATTGGCTGATCCGCATTCCCCTCAAGGGTTGCTCCTAAATGATCAGCCAGTTGCGACAACGTATAGTGTTTAGTCATTACTTTTTGCTAACTGCTTCAACAATATCATCCGACAGATCGCTAACTTTATCAGGGTTGAAGTAGATTGTCGTTTCTTTTAGTCTAACTTCGTCAAACTTTCCTTTTTTAGCAACATTTTCAATTGCATCTAGGATCAGTTTTTGTATTTTTGCTAACTCTTGGTTTTGACGCTGTTTAATTTCTTGCTCAAGCGGGCGACCTTTCTCAGCAAGTGTTTTTTGCATGCCTTGGATTTTGTTGCGTAGCGCTGTTTTTTGCTCTTCGCTCATTGTCGCACTTTCACGCTTAAACTTTTCAGCTTCAAAACGGATGTCACCTTGTAGTTTTTCAAGTTCTTGGCGACGCTCTGAGAATTCACTTTTCAAAGTTTGTTCAATTTTTGCCATTTGTGGCAACTGCGAGTAAACAGTCTGCATATCAACAATGCCCACTTTATGTGCAAATGCATTGATTGAGTTACCCATTAATAACGCTGCTAAAATACCCATAGCAGAGGTTTTAAAAATCTTTTTCACAATTAAACTCCTTAGAATGTATTACTGATGTTGAAGCTGATGTTCTTAGTATCATCGTCATCTTCTTTCTTCAGCGGATACGCAAAACTAATTAACATTGGTCCCATCGGTGAGATCCATTGAATAGACATACCGGTTGAAACCCTAAAACGGCTTGGATCAGAGAAATCAGACAGTTGATTATACTGATGCTCTGGCAGGTTTGCGTAGCGGTCTACGTCAAACTCAGTATCCCAAACGTTTGCCGCATCGACAAAGAAACTCGTTCTAACAGAACTTGTGTTTTCGTCATCTAGGAATGGTGTCGGCACAATCATTTCAGCACCAAATACGGCTTTCGCATTACCACCAATACGACCAGCTGTAATCAATTGGTCGAACGCTGGATCGCCCCCGATAATGTTACTATCCGAGCCATCTGGGAGAGGAGAACCAATAATAGATTGAGGTCTACGTTGTACCGCAAGTGGTAGTATCGTATTTCGCTCAAAACCTCTCAATTCCATCTCAGTGATACGATAGAACTCTTGGAACGGAAGAACTTGATCAAAGCCATTTTCCGAACCGTAACCATTACCATATGCCAATGATGCTCTGGTTGAGAACACCCAACGGTGATCATTACTCACAGGCCAATAAAAACGCGAATCGTAACTTAATTTAAAGTAATTTAAATCAGAGTTTGGCGTCGTAATATTAAAGTTGGCATTTTGACGAGAGCCATCTGTTGGGAACATACCACGGTTTACTGTAATACGTGACCAGCCAATCCCTAACTCATACTTAGTGAAATCATACCCACCATCTGGGTCATTTGGATCTTGGAAGGTTAGTCTGAGAACTCGAGTCTGTTCATAATCAGCGATTCGGTCAAGTTCTTCTTCAACCCAACGGAAACTAAAGTTCAAACGGTTAACCGGGTTAATTGGAATACCAAAATGCGTACCAATACCGTAACTACGAGAGTCGTAATCAATTAGACCAATTTCAGAACCATCAAACTTACTGAAGAAGACACTACTACCTTGAGAAATACCATCAGGCGTGAAATATGGATCTGTGTACGATACGCTATAGCGTGTAGACGCCTTTGACGTATTGACGTTAAACGCGACTTGGTCACCAGAGCCTAAAAAGTTTGACTCACTCACACCGACATTAAACTGTAAGCCCGCATAAGAACCGTACGCAACACCTGCTTGGAAACTACCAGCAGGTTGTTCTTTAACGTTAAAATCTACATCTACTTGATCGTCCACACCAGGGATTGGTTTGACTTCAAAATCCACGGTCTCCATGTACGGTAGACGTTGAATTTGCAGTTTAGAACGCTCAAGGCTTTGATTAGATAGCCACGCACCTTCAAGTTGTGTCATTTCTCTTCGAACAACGTGATCGGCTGTACTTTGGTTACCATTGACAAGAATACGACGAACATAAACACGCTTGCCCGGATCTACGGATAAGGTTAAATGCACTTCTTTGTTTTCATCATCAATATCTGGAATTGTACGTACTTCAGCATTGGCATAACCAAAGCGTGCTAAGTAACCCTTGATGAATTCTTCTGATGAAGTAACCAATGAACCGTTATATAGCTCACCAGACTTTAACGGAATGACGCTTTCTATCAACTCTTCACGTCCAAGTAAATCACCGATAAAGTCAAACCCTTTAACCGTGTACTTTTCACCTTCTGAGATGTTTGCGGTCACGTAAACTGACTCGCGCTCAGGGCTAACAGAAACTTGCGTTGAGTCGATATTAAATCTCAAATAGCCTCGATCAAGATAGTAGCTACGGATTTTCTCCAAATCGCCTTCAATCGTTTGCTTTTGATAACGATCGCTAGATAAGAACTTCCACCAAGGCAAATCTTGCTGAGACTCCACTAATCGAAGTAATTGCTCGTCAGAGAATAACTCATTACCAACAAGGTTAATCTGACGCACAGAAGCTGCATCGCCTTCATCAAACTCAAACTTAAGCTTAACTCGGTTACGTGGCAACTCGACGATGCTTACTTCCATTTTTGCATTGTATTTACCAATACTATGGAAGAACTCGATAAGACCTTTTTCAATCCCGTCGATAACCGTTCTATCTAGAGTTTCACCTGTTCGAATGTCTTTACCATCCAAACTTTCCTGCAACTGTTCATCTTTTATGTCTTTGTTGCCGTCAAATTCAATTGAAGCGATGGTTGGACGCTCTTTCACCTTGAAAACAATTTGATTACCATCACGGTAAGCAGAAATATCGTCGAAATGCCCTGATGAAAACAGTGCCTTAATGGTTTTTGAAACCGTATAGTTATCAACTTCATCACCAACGTTAATTGGAATATGAGTCAAGGCTGCACCTAGTGCAACACGTTGTAACCCTTCAACTTTTAAATCTTCTACGATAAAGGAGTTTTGCCCTAGAGCAGCAAAACTAGCGCCAAGTAAACTCGTTACAGCTAAATGTTTTTTTATAGGCATTTTGTTATCTTTATCCTTTACAGCTTACGGCGAACTACGCGCCACGTGCGCTACCGCCCTTATTCTAAGAGCCTAGAGCCTCGATACATCATTAAACAGTGCAAAACAGGTCAGTGCCAGCAACATCATTGCTCCCAGCTTATAACCTAACTCTTGTGTCTTTTCAGAGACCGGTTTTTTTCGAATTAGTTCAATTAAGTAATACATCAAATGTCCGCCATCCAACATCGGCAGCGGTAAAAGGTTAAAAACCCCTAAGTTGACGCTTATCAGAGCTAGAAAGCTCAAAAAGGCAACTAATCCATAACTAACACTGTCACCAGCCCCTACTGCAATTCCAACAGGCCCACTGATATTTTTCACAGAGACTTGGCCTGTGATCAGGTTGCCTATCATATCGAAGCTCAGCATGGTCAGGGCATAGGTTTTCTGAACGCCAAGCACGATACTATCGAACACACCATACTGTCTAGTCTCAATGTACCCTGAAGGCCAACTTTTCTGTCTAGGTACAACCCCTAAATACCCAATGGATGTTCCCTGCGAAGTTTCACGGGCATCTGGTGTAATATTCAACGTTACTGTCTGATTGTCTCTCAGTACAGTGAGCACACTTTGTTTGTTGGGTGATAACTGGACTAGCTCGACAAATTGTGACCAACTAGAAACCTGCTCTTGGTTAAACGATACAACCACATCGCCAACTTGCACGCCCGCTTTTTGAGCAGCTGAGTGTTCTGCTACCAATGCTAGCTCTGTTGTAATATCAGGCCGATATGGCGTTATACCGATTGACGTCAATGGCGCTACATCCCGCTCATCTAGCTTCCAACCATCGACATTGAGTGCTCTTATCGCAATTTGGCCTTGTTTGTCTGTCACCTTAATATCTAAGCGCTGCTCACCGAGGCTTGATATCACTGCAAAGTTTACATCTTGCCAAGAGGTGACTTCTTCGTCTGCGATACGTTTGATGACATCTCCCGGTTGCACTCCTGCTTGATAGGCAATTGAGTTTGGTACAATAGTACCGACCACAGGCTTTATATTCTGTACGCCGATGATATACATTATTGCTAACGCAAATATTGCAAACAAGAAATTAGCCAATGGTCCAGCAACGGCAACCGCCATTCTGGCGTAGACGGACTTACTATCTAAGGTGCGCGTTCGGTCATGTTCTGCCACATCATCCACGCGAGAGTCCAACATTCTGACATAACCACCTAAGGGGATCACTGAAATGGCGTATTCTGTGCCGAGTTTGTCGTACCAAGTGATAAGAGGCTTACCAAAGCCTATTGAGAAACGCAGAACTTTCACACCGGCTTTTCTGGCAACCCAAAAGTGTCCATATTCATGTACTGCGACTAAAATACTGAGCGCAACAACGAAAGAACCAAGATTCCAGAAAAAATCAATCATTAGCGCATCTGCCTCATAACAAGTTCATTAGCACATCTGCGAGCTTCTGAGTCTGCGTCCATGATCTCCTCCAATGAGTTCACTTCACTCAGTGCACTCATTGACAAAACTTGCTCATTCACTTTGAAAATATCCATAAAGCCAATTTGGTTTTTCAAAAACGCTGCCACTGACACTTCATTCGCGGCATTGAGCGTAGTCGTGGCGGCTTGGCCTAGACGACACGCTTCTATTGCTAATTTTAAATTTGGATAGCGAGCGTAGTCTGGCTCGGTAAACGTAAAATCTCTCATGTCAGAAAAATCGAGAGGCTTTACACCCGCATCAATGCGCTCAGGGTAAGCTAACCCGTATGCAATAGGTGTTCGCATATCTGGTTGTCCCATTTGAGCGATAACAGAACCATCTTGATACTGTACCATTGAGTGGATCATGCTCTGCGGGTGGATCACGACCTCTATATCATCAGCCTGACAATCAAATAACCACTTGGCTTCGATAAACTCAAGGCCCTTATTCATCATCGTAGCAGAATCAACGGAGATTTTTTGGCCCATAGACCAATTCGGGTGAGCGACGGCTTCTGCAACCGTAACAGCATCTAGCGTTTTTATATCGCGGTTTAAGAAAGGTCCACCAGATCCCGTTAAGAGTATTTTTCGTATCCCCAAAGGCGCAAAGTTGGTTTGAATACCTTGTTGCATTTGACGAGGCATGCATTGAAATATTGCGTTGTGCTCACTGTCTATCGGCAGTAGTGTCGCACCGTGGCGCTTCACTTTATCCATAAACAACTTGCCAGACATGACCAATGACTCTTTGTTGGCCAGTAATACTTTTTTGCCAGCCTCGACCGCAGCTAATGTCGGCAGTAGCCCCGCAGCGCCAACAATGGCAGACATCACAATATCTACATCACTGTGCGCTGAAACGTCGCACATGGCTTGGGTGCCGCTAAGGACTTCTGTGTCTACATCCTGCAAGCGCGTTCTCAAAGACCGAGCTGCGGCTTCGTCATGCATAACCACATATTTAGGTTTGTGGAGTATGACTTGTTGGTGAACCACATCGACGTTTTTACCGGCAACAAGAGCAAAAACATTAAAGCGTTCTTTGTTTCGGCTGATTACATCTAAGGTTGATGTACCGATAGAGCCACTAGAACCGAGTATAACTACTTGCTCAGTCACTGACTTTACTGCGCTCATAACGTCACCGTCCACGCATAAAGTAACGCGAATATAGGTGCCGCAGCTGTCAGGCTATCTATGCGATCTAAAATTCCGCCGTGACCAGGCAAGCAACTTCCTGAGTCTTTCAACCCTGCTTCTCGTTTAAACATACTCTCAAGCAGATCACCAATCGCCGAAAATAGCGCAATAACGACCGTCAATAAACCGTACATTAACCAGTGTTTGTGTCCAACGTCTGCGCAAAAACAAAAAATTAAAACAAACACAACAGCCGTAAGCAGCCCACCAATAAGCCCTTCGATTGTTTTGTTCGGGCTCACATTTGGCATAAGCTTTCTCTTACCGAGATTTTTACCGGCAAAATAAGCACCAATATCTGCACTCCAAACAATGCCCAGCACGACCATAATTAACACTGAACCAAACTGTTCAGACGAATGGTATTCTGCGCTTCTTAGGACATTCAAAGCTAGCCATAAAGGGATGAGCGTTAAAAAGCCTGCGATCCCAGGCATAACCATCCCTTGGCTCCAAGACTTAGCCATTTTTGGATATCGCAGTACAAGCAGCGTCGCAACAATCCACCACGCCGCTGCAAGCGTAAATATATAATTGGCATCTGCGACTAACTTTTTCCCTTGCCAAAGACTTTCAATTGGCCAGTGAAAGTGCAATGTCGCAATCAATACACCCGTCACAGCAACATAGGCCAACCGATACAGTGGCTTGGTGATACCCATTAACGACGCCCATTCCCAGGCACCTAGTAACACAATTGATGCGGCTATCACACTAAATAGGTTCAGTGGGGTATAAAATACTAAAATTAGCGCCAGCGGTGCGAGCACAGCTGACGTCATAATGCGTTGTTTTAACAAACTGTATACCTTTAACTTGTTGAATTGCTCTCGGCGAGTAGTTGTTTTATTTGTTCACCTGTGCAACCAAAGCGCCTTTCTCTAGAAATATAGCAAGCGATAGCTTCTGAGAAAGCTTCTTCGTCAAAATCAGGCCAAAGAGTCTCTGTAAAATACAGCTCTGCGTATGCAGCTTGCCAGAGCAAGAAATTGCTTATCCGGTAATCTCCTCCAGTACGGATGAGAAGGTCTAGTGGGCTTTGATCAGCCATAGTTAGCTGTTTTGATAAAGCTTCTTCAGTGATATCAGCTACATCCAGCTCGCCACTTTTTACTTGTGATGCTAAAGATTGAGCTGCCGTGATGATATCCCATCGGCCTCCATAGTTTGCAGCGATATTTAATTGCAAGCCAGAATTCTCGGCAGTTAATGCATGAGCGCTGTGTACTTTATCTTGCAAGCTTTGAGGAAACTTTGATATATCGCCAATAATATTCAGTTTTACATTATTTTTATGTAACTTTTTTACTTCTTTACTCAAGACGAAAAGGAATAATTCCATCAAGGTACTGACTTCATCCTCAGGTCTACGCCAGTTTTCACTGCTAAATGCGAACAGAGTTAAAGACTCTATGCCTAATTTAGAGCAAAACTGTACAGCGCTGCGAACAGAGTCTACACCCTTTTTATGACCATAAGCTCTTGGGCGTTTACGGGCTTGAGCCCAACGTCCATTGCCATCCATAATTATGGCAACATGCTTTGGTAGTGATTGTTGAGAAATCGCGTCAGCGTTTAAAACCATAGTACTATTTTAAATAAAAAAAACGCCGCCTAGTATAGCGCAGTCGTCGCTGCAAACCTAATAAAATTCTTTATCTTCAAATTACAAAAAAACTGCTGAAATTTTACACCGAAACTTTATGAGTATGTAAATATCCTAAATCCGCAATAATTTTTACCTCTGAACAAGAAAAAAGCCGCTATAAAGCGGCTCTTCGTTTAAAGCTTTGGTGGCTGGAATTAGATTTCCATCAGCTCAGCTTCTTTTGCACTTAACTGTGTGTCCATTTCTTTAATGTGCGCATCTGTGATCTTTTGGATTTGATCTTCAGCTTGGCGCGCTTCATCTTCAGAAATTTCTTTGTCTTTTAGTAGTGCTTTGATGTCACCATTCGCATCGCGGCGAATGTTACGCACTGCTACGCGGCCGCCTTCTACTTCGCCACGAACAATTTTGATTAAGTCTTTACGACGTTCTTCTGTAAGTGGAGGAAGCGGTACACGAATAACAGTGCCAGCTGACATTGGGTTTAGACCCAAATCAGAAGCCATAATCGCTTTTTCAACCGCTTGCGCTAATGACTTATCGAAGACATTGATAGCAAGTGTACGAGAATCTTCGACAGTTACGTTCGCAACCTGGTTAAGTGGCGTATCAGCGCCATAGTATGAAACTGAAATACCATCAAGTAGTGCTGGGTGAGCACGACCAGTGCGAATTTTAGATAGTTGGCTAGCTAGCGCTGCCACACTTTTTTTCATGCGCTCTTGAGCGTCTTTTTGGATATCATTAATCACAGTTGCAATCCTATTTTTACTGTTCCAACCTCTAGCTAAATCACGCTATTTAGGCTGGGTTATTCTAAGAGAATGGGGCCTCAAGCCCCATTCTCAATTGCTGTTTATTCCGCTGCTTTTTTCGACGTGATCAGGGTACCTTCATCTTCACCCATGATGACACGCTTCAAAGCACCTGGCTTGTTCATGTTAAATACGCTTAACGGCATATTGTGGTCACGAGCCAAAGTGAATGCAGCTAAATCCATTACTTTTAGTTCTTTATCAATTATTTCGTCATGAGTCAGCTGGCTATACAAAGTTGCTTCAGGGTTTTTAACAGGATCATCACTGTAAACACCGTCTACTTTCGTTGCTTTGATTACTGTGTCAGCTTCAATTTCAATACCGCGTAAACACGCAGCTGAATCAGTGGTAAAGAATGGGTTGCCGGTACCTGCTGAAAAGATAACAACACGGCCTGATTTTAACAAGCTAATTGCCTCAGCCCAATTGTACGCATCACACACACCATTTAGTGGAATTGCAGACATCAAACGGGCATTAACGAACGCTCTGTGCAATGCATCGCGCATCGCCAAGCCATTCATCACTGTCGCTAACATGCCCATATGGTCACCAACAACACGGTTCATACCCGCTTCCGCTAATGATCCGCCGCGTAAAAAGTTACCGCCGCCGATAACCAAACCCACTTCTACGTCGAGTTCTACAAGCTCTTTGATTTCTTGCGCCATACGATCCAATACTTTTGGATCAATACCAAAGCCTTCATCTCCCATTAAAGCTTCACCGCTTAATTTAAGAAGAACGCGTCTAAAAACAGGTTTTCGATTGATAGTCATAATTTCCGGGCCAAGTTAAAATTGAGACAAAAAATAACCGCGCTTATGATAGACATAAATGCGCGGTTATTTTAGAGAATTTTCTTCATTGACGCAAAAGCAAATCAACACTTTTATGTCAATAAGATTATTCTATTGCGATTATTCGCCTTTTGCAGCAGCGATCTGTGCAGCAACTTCAGCAGCGAAGTCTTCTTCTTTCTTCTCGATACCTTCACCAACTTCTAGGCGAATGAATGAAGAAACAGTAGCACCTTTCTCTTTAAGGTACTCACCTACAGACTTCTTAGGCTCCATGATGAAAGCTTGACCAGTAAGAGAAATCTCACCAGTGAACTTCTTCATGCGGCCAACAACCATTTTTTCTGCGATTTCAGCAGGCTTGCCTTCGTTCATAGCGATTTCAACCTGAACCGCTTTTTCTTTCTCTACAACGTCAGCTGGTACGTCTTCTGGGTTTAGGTAGTCAGGCTTAGAAGCAGCAACGTGCATTGCAACGTGCTTAAGAGTTTCTTCGTCAGCATCACCAGTTACAACAACACCGATACGGTCGCCGTGACGGTATGCAGATAGCTTGTCACCATCGATGTACTCAACGCGACGAACGTTGATGTTTTCACCGATTTTAGCAACTAGAGCAACACGTGTTTCTTCGAACTTTGCTTGAAGGTCAGCAATTGTCGCTTTAGTAGCAACAGCGTCGTCAAGAACAGTGTTAGCGAAACCTAGGAAGTTTTCGTCTTTAGCAACGAAGTCAGTTTGACAGTTAACTTCAAGAAGTGCAGCGAAGCCTTCGCCTTGCTTGATAAGGATTGTACCTTCAGCAGCGATGTTACCTGCTTTTTTAGCAGCTTTAGCAGCACCACTTTTACGCATGTTTTCGATCGCTAGATCGATGTCACCGTTAGTTTCAGTTAGTGCTTTTTTACAATCCATCATGCCAGCGCCAGTACGCTCGCGAAGTTCTTTAACTAGGGCAGCAGTTACAGCCATTAGAATATCCTCAATTCTGAATTCGGTTTTTTGATAAGCGAATTACCGCTTGTAAAGAATATCAAGCCTTCATCACATTTGGATGAAGACTTGATGACAGCTAATTACTCAGCTTCTACGAAATCGTCGTTTTCTGCTTGAGCAACGATGTTGCTTTCACGACCTTCAGTGATAGCAGTTGCAACAGCTTTAGTGTAAAGCTGGATTGCGCGGATCGCATCGTCGTTACCTGGGATGATGAAGTCAACACCATCTGGGTTTGAGTTAGTATCAACAACAGATACTACTGGAATACCTAGGTTGTTAGCTTCGCGGATAGCGATGTGCTCGTGGTCAGCATCGATTACGAAGATAGCGTCAGGTAGACCGCCCATATCTTTGATACCGCCAAGGCTCTTCTCAAGCTTTTCCATTTCACGCGTTTTCATTAGCGCTTCTTTCTTAGTAAGCTTCTCGAAAGTACCGTCTTGGCTTTGAGTCTCAAGGTCTTTAAGACGCTTGATTGATTGACGAACTGTTTTCCAGTTAGTCAACATACCACCTAACCAACGGTGATTTACGTAGAACTGCTCACTTGAGATAGCTGCTTCTTTAACTGCTTCACCAGCTGCGCGCTTAGTACCAACGAAAAGGATTTTACCTTTGTTAGATGCAACGTTTGATAAAAACTTAAGTGCATCGTTGAAAAGTGGAACTGTCTTTTCTAGGTTGATGATGTGAACGCGGTTACGTGCACCGAAGATGAACGGCTTCATCTTAGGGTTCCAGTAACGTGCTTGGTGACCGAAGTGAACACCAGCTTGAAGCATATCGCGCATTGAAACGTTTGCCATTGTATTTTCCTCTATTTTAGTAGGGTTAGGCCTCCACATATCCCATAGCACCAACATGCTTATTGCGTATCTTTAACCGATACAAACATGCACCCAAGTGTATGTGTCGATATGTGTGTGTGTTAAAATTAAATTTTGCTTGTCTTAAGTACAAACAACCTCTAGATCAAATCTAGAAGATTTATTTGTAAAAAGACGGCGCGCTTTATACCATATAAAATAAATTAACTCAATGATGAGAACAAAAATTGCTCGTCATTGCTTTGTGAAAATTATGACTTGGAGTCTCAATGAGTGCAGTGATTAAAACCCCTGAAGAAATCGAAAAAATGCGTGTTGCCGGTAGGTTAGCGGCTGAAGTATTGGAAATGATCGAAGAGTATGTGAAGCCTGGGGTTACCACAGACGAATTAAACACAATTTGTCATAATTACATTGTGGATGTTCAAGGTTGCATTCCGGCGCCACTCAATTATCACGGATTTCCAAAGTCAATTTGTACCTCAGTTAACCATGTAATCTGTCACGGTATCCCAAATGAAAAGCCACTTAAAGAAGGCGACATTATCAATATTGATGTCACAGTCATCAAAGATGGTTACCATGGCGATACGTCAAAAATGTTCTACGTTGGCAAGCCAAGCATTCAAGGCAAGCGCCTAAGCGAAATCACTCAAGAGTCTCTTTACCTTGCTATTAAAATGGTAAAACCGGGTGTACGTCTTGGTGACATCGGTGCCGCAATTCAAAAATATGCTGAAGGTTTCAATTATTCAATCGTTCGTGAATATTGCGGTCACGGTATTGGCGCACAATTTCACGAAGACCCGCAAGTCATGCACTATGGTAAACCAGGTACAGGCGAAACCTTAAAAGCAGGTATGTGTTTAACAATCGAGCCTATGGTTAATGCTGGTAAACGCCAGTGTAAACTGCTCAAAGATGACTGGACAGTCGTAACTAAAGATCGCAGTCTATCCGCACAGTGGGAACACACCTTGTTGGTTACAGACAACGGTGTTGAAATCCTAACTCACCGTAAAGACGACACCATAGATCGTATTATTGAGCACGGATAATACAATTGTAGCTGCTTGCAAGGTCAAGCAGCTACCTACACAGCAACGGTCTAAAAATTGGCATAATTTTAGGTAAAAATTACGCAATTAGATGACTTCTGAAATAAAACCAATAAAAACGCGCGCTCCCTGCTTCAAGTCATTCCAATATACAAGTAAACTGACTTTATCTCGTGTTCCAAGGATATCTCGTGGCGTTACCCAATAAAGTAAAGTTGCTGCTCGAACAAGCAGAACAGCTCAATGATTACAAAGGCTGCCTGACCTATTTTTATAAGTGGCTAAATAATCAGTTTTCAAAACAACCTGTTAGATTACTCATCAACGCTCGCTCTGAATTTATCGACACCCTGCTTAAGGAACTGTTTGTTCAAACTGGATTGTCTAAATTCCCTCAATTGGCATTGATTGGCATTGGTGGATACGGGCGTGGTGAACTCCACCCATTTTCAGATATTGACTTTCTGTTGCTTACAGATGGCGAACCCAGTGAAGAATTGCGACATGCATTAGAAGTGTTTGTTACTTATTTGTGGGATCTAAACCTCGATATCGGTCACAGTGTACGAACCCATGAGCAAGTCTTGGAGCAAAAACGTAAAGATGTTCACTTTACCACCAGCTTGCTTGAAAGCAGACTTATTTGCGGTAACCTTGTTGAGTTCGAACGGTTAAAAAGTCACATCGTCAAGACACCAATTTGGCGCTCAGACGACTTTTTTATCGCCAAAGTTAAAGAGCAAAAGTTACGACGAAAAAAATGCCACGGTACCGCCTATAACCTCGAGCCAAATATTAAAGAAAACCCTGGTGGACTCAGAGATCTGCAAACCATTTTTTGGGTCGCAAAAAAGCATTTCCACGCAGAAACGCTTGAGGAGCTAATCGGTCACGGTTATTTAACGCACGAAGAATATCAAGAGCTGATGGAATGTCTGGAAAATCTATGGAATATACGCTTTGCTTTACACCTTGCGGCTGGCCGTAGTGAAAACCGTTTGTTATTCGACTACCAACCTCATGCTGCCGAATTGCTGGGCTTTGGCTCAGAAGGCAAACCGTCAGTTGAACGTATGATGAAACGCCTCTTCCGCATCATGAGCCGAGTGCGAGAAATGAATCAAATGCTGCTGGCTTATTTCGAGCAAAGTATTTTGCCGGAACAAGATGCACTTGTTATTACGCCTTTAGATGCGCACTTTGAGCGGATCGGGAACAAAATTCGAGTCAAAGACCCATCAGCCTTCTTTTTGAGAGAAAACCTCTTAGTGCTCTTTGAGCATATTGCTGATAACACTGATATCACCGACATTGATCCAAATACCATACGATCGGTTCGCCAAGTAAGAAGGCGCCTTCTTGGAGATTTGCAAGATTATGCAGCGTGTCGAGATGCATTTATGCGTCTGCTCAAACATCCAAATGGTATGGGTCGCGCTTTCACGCTCATGCACAAGCATGGGATCATTGCAGCCTACCTACCCCAGTGGCGTAGCATTTTCGGTCAAATGCAATTTGATTTATTCCATGCGTACACAGTCGATGAGCACACCCATAAACTGATCAATAACATTCATAAATATCGCGATAAGCAGCTTAACAAGGCGTTTCCAATTTGTGCTGAAATCATGACCCGCATGGATAAGCCTGAACTCCTTTATCTGGCTGGTATTTTCCATGACATTGCCAAAGGTAGAGGTGGTGACCACTCTGAATTAGGCGCTGTCGATGCCAACGCGTTTGCTAGCATGCATAAGTTAACGCCCTCTGACGCTAAGCTGGTCGCTTGGTTGGTAGAGCACCACTTGCTCATGTCTGTGACAGCACAGCGCAAAGATATTAATGACCCTGACGTTATCAATGAATTTGCCTCCAAGGTTAAAAACGAAAGGCAGCTAGATTATCTGTATTGCCTGACCGTTGCAGACATTCGTGCAACCAATGATAATTTGTGGAATGACTGGAAAAACACCCTGTTAAGAGAGCTCTATTTACATGCTCAAAGAGCTTTGAGGCTAGGCCTAGAACACCCAATGGATATGCGTGATCAGATACGAGATAAAAAAGCGCAAGCCATGCAAAGACTGATTGAGTCGGGACATTTAGAAGAAAAAGTAACCAAGCTTTGGTCTCGATTTAAACCCAACTATTTCACTGGCTTTAGTGAAGAACAAATTTCCTGGCAAAGTGAGTACCTACTTTCACTAAATGAGCAGAGTACATCAGGCGTTGCTGTATCTGAAAAACCCATGCATGGCGGTACTCAGGTGTTTGTTTATGCACCATATGAAGCCAGTTTATTTGCCAAGTTAGTTTCAGTGATCGGAAGCAAAAAAGCGCAAATCCAACACGCTCAAGTCATGACTACAAAAGATGGCTATGTGGTCTTTAGTTTCGTTATATTGGAAGTCAATGGCGACGCCATCAGTGGCAGTAGAGCCAAAAACTTACGCCGCGGCCTCGATAGTATTCTCGCAGATCCTAAAAAGAAGATACGCTTAAAGAAAAACCGCTCGCAGCGCTTTAAAGATTTTAATATCAAACCAAAGGTTATTGTCCGTCCACATGCTCGTGATGATAGAAACTTAGTCGAGATTCAGGCTGTGGATATTCAGGGCCTATTAACCAAAATTGCGGAAGTATTGCAGGTTCACAACCTACATATCCACGCCGCGCGGATCACCACAGTGGGCGAACGCGCAGAGGACTTTTTCGTAGTCTCAAATGAACATTATTTAGCCTTGAGTGAAGATGAAAAAACAGCTTTACATCATTCACTTATGAAAAAATTAAACGCCGAATCTGAATAAACGAGGAAACTATGTCGGATTTAAAAAGCATTATTGAACAAGCGTGGGAAAACCGCGATAACATTACACCTTCATCTGTCGCGCCAGAAGTGAAAAAAGCGATTGTGGATTCACTAGAGTTGCTCGACAAGGGCGCTGCTCGCGTAGCGGAAAAAGTCAGTGGTGAATGGGTGGTACACCAGTGGTTGAAAAAAGCCGTACTATTGTCGTTTAGAATTCGTGACAATCAACCTATGAGTGATGGTGTAAACCAGTTTTACGACAAGGTACCGCTTAAGTTCAGTGACTATACACCTGAGCAATTTCAGCAAGGTGGTATGCGCGTAGTGCCTAACGCCGTTGCTCGTCAAGGCAGTTTCGTTGGTAAGAACGTCGTGTTAATGCCGTCATACGTAAATATTGGCGCGTATGTAGATGAAGGGACAATGGTCGATACATGGGCTACTGTTGGTTCATGTGCGCAGATCGGTAAAAACGTTCACCTTTCTGGTGGTGTAGGCATTGGTGGCGTGCTTGAACCGCTTCAGGCAAACCCAACTATCATCGAAGACAACTGTTTTATTGGTGCCCGCTCGGAGATCGTTGAAGGTGTAATCGTCGAGGAAGGCGCAGTGATTTCAATGGGTGTTTATATTTCTCAAAGCACACGCATTTATGACCGAGAAACTGGCGAAATTCACTATGGTCGAGTGCCTGCGGGCTCAGTCGTTGTGCCTGGTTCTCTGCCAAGCAAAGACGGTACACATAGCCTATATGCCGCAATTATTGTTAAAAAAGTAGACCAACAGACACGTGAAAAAGTGGGTGTGAACGCCCTGCTTCGCTCTGTTCAGGACTAAGAATCCCCTGCCGTGCAAGCTTTTTGCACGGCTGCTTTGACAACCGCTTTCAAGGTTGCTTACAACCCTATCTGTGTGTGGTTAAAATCAAGCCACATTTAAACGTGGGGCAATCACAATGATATCAATCATTCGCCAACTCACTGTCACTGCACTTTTCTTTATATGACAGGGTGTGCTAACACAACCACTGTGCATATTTATGCCAAGTACACTCCCAATAAAGCGTGCATCAACTTGCATAACGCGTTGCAGAAGCAAGGTTTTGCTGTCAAAACCAATACGCTTGATTTTCCAACCACAATCTCCCGCAATACAATTTTACATTCATTGATGTTACTAGACCCAGATGCACTGCAGCTGGTAAAACAAACAGCACAAAATAGTGGGTTTCAAACAACCAAAACAAAAAAGGTGGGCCAAGCCCACCTTATAAAATACATGTAATTTTGTTTTACAAACCGCGATGCATTTCTTCAAACTTTTCTTCGATAGTTGCCGAAGGGGGTGAAGTCATTAAACTGACAGCGACAATCGCAATAGACGCGGCGATGAATCCCGGTACAATTTCATAAATAAATCCGCTTGGACTTTGCCCTGCAATGGTAAATGGTGCATAGATCCAAACCAATACAGTTGTGGCACCAACCACCATACCTGCCAGCGCGCCTGAGAAGTTCATACGCTTCCAAAACAGACTAAATAGTACCAATGGACCAAATGCAGCACCAAACCCGGCCCACGCGTTGCTCACTAAGCTCAAGATGGTACTTTCTCTGTCATGGGCAAGATAAATCGCAAGAACAGAAACCGCAGCCACACTAATACGCCCGACTAAAACAAGTTCTTTGTCCTTCGCATTTGGTTTAATAAACACTTTGTAAAAGTCTTCTGTCAATGAGCTTGAGCTGACTAACAACTGCGAAGAAATGGTGCTCATGATAGCAGCTAAAATTGCAGCCAATAAAAATCCAGCTATCAATGGGTGGAATAACAATTCTGACAAGACCAAGAAAATTGTTTCAGCATCTTTGACAACGATATTGTTTTCATGAGCGTATGCAGCGCCAAATAGACCTGTTGTGATAGCCCCAATCGTCGCAACAACCATCCAACTCATACCTATGTTTCTAGCCGTCGGCATATCTTTAACACTGCGAACAGACATGAAACGTACAATGATGTGCGGTTGACCAAAATAACCCAAACCCCAAGACATCGCAGAGATAATACCGATCACGCCACCAGCACCAACCCAAGTTAACATCTCTGGATTTAACTCATTCAATGTCGCAACGAGCGGCTGATCTAACAAGCTGAATGTCACTAGTGGCACTAATACAAGCGCAATGAACATAATGCAGCCTTGTACAAAATCAGTCAGGCTAACGGCCAAGAAACCACCAAATAACGTATAAAGAACAACAACACCGGTTGTTACGTATAAGCCAGTTTCGTAGCTCATGCCAAATGAGTTTTCAAATAACTTGCCACCAGCTACCACGCCTGACGAAGTATATAAGGTGAAGAACACAATAATTACGATCGCAGAAACAATACGAAGTGCATTGCTGTTATCTTCAAATCGATTAGCAAAATAATCCGGAATGGTGATTGCGTCGTTGGCAACCTCGGTATAAACACGCAATCTAGGTGCGACAAGCAAATAGTTCAAAAATGCGCCAATAACTAAGCCCACAGCGATCCAGGTACTGCTGAACCCAGTTAAAAACATCGCGCCAGGCAAACCCATTAAGATCCAACCACTCATATCAGAGGCACCTGCTGACAGTGCCGCTACACTCGGCGGTAAATTTCGACCGCCCAACATATAGCCTGATACATCATCGGTAGATTTACGATAGGCATAAAGGCCAATAGCCAGCATTGCCGCAAAATACAAAGCCAGCGATATCATTGTGCCAATTTCCAAAATGACCTCCGTCAATAAAGAGCTTCTCTCCGAATAGCAGTTAATCAAGTCAATAACTGATATTGGAACAAAAGCCAAATACAAAGGCGCACTATATCACGGCTCCACTCGGCCCCCAAGTAAGTGAGATTAAATAGGTTCTATTGCACATTTAGCACTCTAAAATATTACCCTTTAGTACGAAAATACTAAGAAAGTGTAAATTTCATAATGAAATACGTTGTAGATTGCCTTATATTGAAATGAAATGAAGTAACTACTGGGTGTCTCGTTCCATGTATTTTTATGCCGCTAGGCAACCTATTTTAAATATAAATAAAGAAGTCGTCGGCTATGAACTGTTGTTTCGCGATGGCGTAGACAATGTGTTTCCAAATGTTGATGATGTAGAAGCAACTTCCAAACTCATCGAAGGAAGTCAGTTTAACTTTGGCCTAGAAGATCTTACTGATGGTAAACCTGCCTACATCAACTTCACTTTAGAAACTATTTTAAAGGGTTACCCCACCATGATGGGGCGCGACCAATTGATAGTCGAAATACTGGAAACTGTGCAGCCGGGTAAACGGTTGCTCGCCGCAGTTCAAGACTTGAAGTCCAAGGGCTATAAGCTCGTTTTAGACGACTACAAACATCAAAAGGTGTGGCGCCATTTTTATCCATTTATAGATCAAATCAAAGTGGATATGCTAGTAACCAGTATTGAAGAGATCCACGAACTCAAACAGGCTATTGAACCCTACACAAATATTGAGTTAGTCGCCGAAAAAGTTGAAACTTACGAGCAATATCAGCTTGCACTAGAGCTAGGCTTCACTCTGTTTCAAGGCTTTTTCTTCGCCAAGCCCGAAATGGTGCAAACAAAGGCACTGCCACCATCAGAAATGACCTTGGCCGAGCTTTTATATGAAACATCCAGCGTCGATGTTGACCTCAAGCGCATTACGCAAGTTTTTGAGCGCGACGTTAATCTAAGCTACAAATTGTTGCGCTATTCTAATTCAGCGGCATTCAAACGTAGAGCTGAAATCTCCACCATCAAACAAGCACTCGTGGTACTTGGCAACCAAGAGCTGAAAAAGTTTCTGTCACTGCTGTTTGCGTCTCAAGTGGCATCAGAAAAACCAATGGAGCTGATTAGATTATCCCTCACTCGAGCGAGGTTTTGTGAGCTAATAGCTATCAAACACAATAAAATGAAAGACACTGGTATGGCATTTTTGACCGGTATGATGTCTTTGATGGATGCCATCTTGGATGAAACCATGCAAAGTGTCATGCAAAAACTGCCCTTAACCATAGATATCAAAGATGCTTTATTGCATGGTGAAGGTATGCTAGCGAAATATTTGCGCCTTGTGACGTCGTACGAACAAGCCAACTGGAATGACGCGTCACAGTTAACAGAGCAACTAAACCTTCAGGCTCAATCACTACCTGAGCTGTATAAAGACGCATTACAGTGGTGCGATCAACAGATAGAAGCAATGGGAATATAAAACTCATTGCTAGATTCACATAAGTGATGGCATATCATATGCCATCGCCTATCTAGAACATTAAATTGACCTAAATCAACAAACCTTGTGGCAGCTATTCAAGTGCGACATTATGTCACATCCCATCCTACCTCCACCTCAGTAAAATACGCGCCAGAATAATCTATTTGTAATTAAATCAACTGCATCACTAACTGTTGCGTTGATATATATACCTATGAGGACAAAGATGAAAAAGCGCCTGATCTGCACGGTTATAACAGCAGCAATTGCTTGGCAAGGGCACGCACAATCGGATCAAACGATGGAGCATATTGAGGTAATTGCGCCAATGCATAGCCCACTCGATATTAAAACAGACCCCAAGGCAACCAGACAACCGCTCCCAGCGCAAGATGGTGCAGATCTGTTATCGAGTATTGCTGGATTTTCGTTAGTAAAAAAAGGCGGCGCAAGCAGCGACCCTGTATTTAGGGGAATGGCAGGATCACGTATTAACATCATCACAGATGGTGGCGTTACACTTGGCGGCTGCGGTGGCAGAATGGACCCACCTACCGCATATATCACACCACAAACATATGACACCCTAACGGTTATCAAAGGTCCACAAACTGTCTTATATGGACCGGGAAATAGTGCTGCAACAGTTGTCTTCGAGCGCGAATCAGAACGCCTATTAGAAAGAGGTACAACTGGCTTTATTAACACTACAATCGGCGCTTTTGGTAAACGCGTCTTAAATAGTGATATAAAAACGGGTACGCAAGATTATTTTGCTCGAGTGGCTGCCAGCTATAGTGAAGCCGACGACTATCAAGATGGTGATGGCACGCACATACATTCAGCATATGAGAAATGGAATGTAGATTCACAATTTGCCTACACCCCTGACGACTCGACTTTGTATAGTGTCAGTATTGGCCGCAGTGACGGCGAGGTAGCGTATGCCGACAGAATGATGGACGGCAGCCTTTTTGACCGCACGCAAGTCGCTTTGCAAATGACAAAAAGTGAACTAGATGGCTTTGTCACCAGTATCGAAGCCAATGTGTTTTTCAACGACATAGATCACATCATGGACAACCACAGCTTGCGCCAGTTTATGCCAAACATGATGATGAAAACCCCGGTTTCCTCAAATCCTGACAGGCGTACTTGGGGAGGAAAAATCCTCTTAAACTCTCAATTAAATGATCAGATAAGTTTGGCTTACGGATTAGATCACCAACAAAATCGTCATCGACTTAGGATCAGCCGAGATCTCGTCAATATGCCCATTGAATCATTGGTACGATTGGAGACCGCCGAATTCGAGCAAACCGGCTTATTCGCTGAAGCTGAATATAACCTTGGGCAAAGCAGCCAATGGGTAAGTGGTTTACGAATTGACAGCTGGGAAGCCATAGACAGACGCCAAACTCGCTCTGTTATGATGCAAGTTGTACCGAACCCGACTGCTGATCTCTCGCGAGATGACACATTGATCAGCGGCTTTACTCGTTATCAAGCGCAATCTAAAAACAGCAGTTACTACATAGGTGTCGGCCGAACAGAACGTTTTCCAGACTATTGGGAGCTGATGGGAGGCGGTCGCGGTGGAGTTAATAGCCCTAGCGCATTTTTAGTCGACCATGAGACAACGAACCAGCTAGATATTGGCTGGCTTGGTCAATCAAAGTCCGTTACTCACTCAGTCTCCGTTTTTATCAATCGTATCGACAATTACCTGCTCACAGACAACCTATATGAAAAAATGGGGATGACCAGCAAAGTAACGCGAAATATAGACGCACAAACTTATGGCTTTGAAGCTGAAAGTCGCTACAACGTGAATAAAAACCTCGTGACCACCGCAAGCATCAACTATGTCAAAGGTGAAAATCGCACTGATGATATTGCACTTGCCCAGCAACCCCCTTTGCAAGTTCGCTTTGCACTCAGTTATATCAAAGGCAAGTGGCAGTTTGGCAGTTTGTGGCGAATCGTTCAAAAACAGCACCGTGTTGCCATTGGCCAAGGTAACATTGCAGGTCAAGATGTCTCAAAAAGCCACGGATTTGGTACGCTAGCACTAAATATGTCGTACTCTCACCACGATGATCTCGTCTTTAATTTGGGTGTCGACAATGTGTTTGATAAAACCTATGCCGAGCACTTGAGCCGGTCCGGTACAATGGTAAGTGGTTACCCACAAACCGCGAAAGTCAATGAAGCTGGTAGGACACTTTGGCTCAATATGAACTGGAAATTTTAGAAAGTAACCATCTGAAAAAAATAAAAAAAGCCAGCTAACGCTGGCTTTTTTATACGCACGACTTAAAGGTTTTCTAAGAAGTCATCATCGAAGTCTTCCGGCTCTTCCTCCATAGGAGGGTTGCCATCATGGAGTTCATAAAGTTGCCTTTGAAAATACACATCTTTTAAAAAGGTGTACGGATCCAAAGACTCATTTAGTAACTTCTCTTGCGACATCAGAGATGCACGCGCCTCTACCGCTCTCAATGCAAACACAATTAACGTTTGCGGTGTCGTCAAAGCGATTTCAGGTAATACAAGGTTGTCTACCAAATCACCCGCTGTATTGCGAACGGTAGAAGGGCCCATTGCTGGTAACATTATATACGCACCGTCACCCACTCCCCACACACCAAGAGTTTGACCAAAGTCTTCATCTTTATGCTCAAGGCCTATTTCTTTGGCAACATCAAACAGACCTAAAACACCTACTGTTGAATTGATCAAGAAACGTGCAACATTGATACCTGCATCACCGGGTTTTCCCTGTAATGCGGCATTTATAGCGTCAGTAGGCGCTGCAATATTGGTAGTAAAGTTTACAATGCTACTGCGCACGGGTGTTGGTGTAATTGCGACATACCCTTTCGCAGCTGGGCGCAAAATATAGGCATCAAGCACATCCATATTGAAGTCATAGATGGGCCTATTCATTGATTGCAACGGATCACGGGGATCTTGTTTCACCTCGGGGACCTGCGCACAGCCAACGAGCATGAACGCAAGCGCTGCACCGACAATTTTTTTATACATTTAGCTTCCTGTGCTGGTTATAACACGACTTATAGTGACACTAACCTGTTGACGCAAATCCTTATTCAGCGTGATCACATCAGAATGTCCTTCAAGCTCACCAGCTTGTGTCATAACCGAGTCATCAACCGAGATACGCGCCGTTATCACAACTTCATCGAAATTGGACAACTTCAGATCTGGCAACATTGCCATACTATCATTCAAAGTGACATCTAAAGGCAAGTTAAAAACTGTAAGTTTTTGCACTGCAAGTGGCATTCTTGGTCCGTTTGCTGCTTTTGCAAACACAAACAAAGTCGCGTTGTCGGGTAATTGAGCTTTTAACTTATCATCAAGGTAAACACGCACACTTAATTCAGGGCTCGCGGCACCTATCGGCGAAGCACTTTCGCCGAGCTTTTTAGTAACTTCATCAATGCGTTGTTTGATCATGTTATAGCGCGGGTCGTTAGGTTGCACTGTTGTCAATAAAAGCTCAAAAGCTGACTTTGCTTCCAACCAGTCTTCCCGTTGATACGCAATTAAAGCTAGTAGCGACACGGCATCAATATTCTGCGGGTCCTTTCTCAATACGCTCGAAAGCATTCTTGCGGCACGATTAACGCTCGACTCAGATCCCTCGATCAACAGTGCCTGGCTGTAATTGACTAACACATTATGGTTATCTGGTTGCATAGCCAGCGCTTTATCAAATGCTTGCATCGCCATTTCGTAGTCATTCAATGACATCGCAACACGGCCTAATAACATCCATGCAACAGCATCATCGCCACTGTTTGCTAATTTAGTGCGTAGTCCCAATGCAAAAGCTTGTAGCTCATTCGCTGATAGCGGTTCGCCTGTTTGCAACACGGCTCTTTCACCATATTCTGGCAACTTTTCAACGGCTTTTTGCCAATTGGCAATTTGTTGATGACTGCCAGTAAAATAGTAAAAGACACTGCTGACAACAAGCGTAAACGCAATGCCCGTCGCTCCAAGCACCAAGTTGTTGCCGCGAGTGTCCAGAGTTTGCTCAGGTGATAGCTCATTAAGCAATCGCCTTTTTAACTCGATAACAGACTCTTCAAAATCAGTTTTTCCAATACGCTGGTTTTCTAGTTCGCCCTTTAGTTCATCTAATCTTTGATGATAAATATCAATACGCTGCGCATTGGCATCATGATCAACTGACACAACCTTTTCTTTTCGTAAAAAGGGCACAACCACAAATAGGCAACTCAAAACTGCCAATAGGGCAAAAATTCCCCACATTTGTGTTAATTCAATCATTGATGACGCTCCTTACGCTGATATTGCGCTATCAACTTTTCTAGCTGCTTCTCCTCTTGCGCACTCCACTGCTGTTTTTTTGCCGCTTTCTTTTGTCTAAATACAATAAAGCCAAAGCCCAAAACAACAATTATGACAGGTAAAACCCAAAGAATTATAGTCGCAGGCGTGACAGGAGGCTGGTAGTGCACAAAATAACCGTATCTATCAATCATATAATCAATTATTTCTTGCTTCGAGTTCCCTTCATGAACCAATGACAGCACTTTGTCCCGCAGATCTTTGGCGACCACGGCATCGGAGTCCGCTATATTTTGATTCTGACACTTAGGGCAACGCAGCTCCAATGTGAGCTCTTTAAATGTTTGCGCTTGCGCCGCATTTTTAAATTCGTATTGATCTTCTGCCGCATTAACCACCACGGTACTAGAAAATAACAACACAATCATAAGGATCACAGTTCTAATTTTCATTACTGTATCTCCTCTAGAACAGGTAGAAACTTACTACGCCAGACTCTTTGGTTAATGTCCCCAGTATGATGCAATAAGATGGTGCCTTGTTTATCCACTAGAAAAGTTTCAGGTGCGCCAGATACACCCAAGTCCAATGCCAAGCTGCGTTCCAAATCAAGTATATTAAATTGATATGGGTTGCCCGCCCGGCCAAGCATTGTCTGTACTTCATCTCTCAAGGCGTGAATATCAAAGTGATCGCCAAAGTCAGGATCATAGGCTTGCTCGTAATACAAACCGACAATTTTAACCCCCTGCTCACGCAGCCTAGTTAGATAACCCAGCTCCGCAATACAAGTTGGACACCAAGTACCCCAGACATTCATTAAGTACACTTCACCCAACAACTCTTTTTCTGTCCAGCGAGTTTGCTCATCCATTAAATCTGGTAAATTAAAACTCGGCATAGTTTGCCCAAGGCGACCGGTTTGCAATTCTCTTGGGTTGCCAAAAAGCCCTTGATAAAGAAACACACATAACAATACAAAAATCAAAAATGGCAAAAAGGCCAGTATTTTTCGATTCATAGTGACTCCTGAGCGACTTTTTTAACACGACGACGGTAGCGTTTATCTGCAAGTACAATGAAGCCAGCCAGTGAAATTAAAATCCCCCCTAGCCACATCCAACGTACATAAGGCTTGTGATAAATGCGTAAAGACCAAGCACCTCGACTCATTTGCTCGCCCAGTGCCAAATACAAATCACGGAAAAAACCATCGTCAATCGCGGCTTCTGTCATAAATTGCATACCAATATCGTATAAACGTTTCTCTGCGTACAATTCAGTAACCACATTTTCTTGTTTAAGCACCGTCACCACACCAGCATACCCGCTGTAGTTAGGTCCTCGGATCTCTTTCACACCCTCAAAACGGTATTGATATTCGTTCAGTGTTGCAATATCCCCGGGTTTCATAGCCACAGAACGCTCTACCGAATATGCAGAGGTCAGAGTGACGCCAGCAATAACAAATGCAAGCCCAACATGGCCCAATACCATTGCCCAATAACTGAGCCCTAGTCTCTTAAACCCCTCTGTTATAGAACTTTGCAAAGAGACTCTTTGTAACAAGTCTGCCGCAGTAGCAAATACAATCCACACAGCCAAAGCAGTCGCTACAAACGTTAACCCAGAGACCATGTCATAGCTGGAGAACAGCCATGCAGCGGTAGCCACCAAACTTAGGCCTATCGTTACCAACCACTTTTTAGCCATTGCTGACAACTTGTTCTGCTTCCATCTGAGCATTGGCGCAATTCCCAAAAGTAGCGCAAATGGCACAATGATGATTGAAAACATTTGATTAAAAAATGGTACACCTATAGAAATTGACCCTAAGCCCAACTCTTTATGGATCATTGGCAGTAAAGTACCAAGCAGTACAATCAGAGTCGCAACGACCAAGAAGATATTATTCAGCCACAGTGCAACTTCTCGAGAGACAAAACGATAACGTCCTTCACTATGAACCTGAGACACTCGAGCAGCATACAGTGCTAAGCTGCCACCGACGACAACAGCAAGGAATGACAGAATATATAAACCTCTATCAGGGTCCGTTGCAAAAGCATGTACAGAAACAATGATCCCTGATCGAACAATAAAGGTGCCCAATAAACACAAACTAAATGCCGCAATGGCGAGCAACACCGTCCATGATTTGAACACACCGCGTTTTTCCGTCGCGGCCAAAGAATGCAATAGCGCGGTAGCCACAAGCCAGGGCATCAAAGAGGCGTTCTCTACAGGATCCCAAAACCACCAGCCTCCCCAGCCTAACTCTGCATATGCCCACCAGCTTCCTATCGTTATACCCAAGGTAAGAAAGGCCCATGCAACCATTGTCCATGGACGCGACCACTTAGCCCAAGTGTTGTCCAGTTTGCCAGTCAGCAAAGCCGCAATGGCAAAAGAAAATGATACGGAAAGACCTACATACCCCATATAGAGTAAAGGTGGATGAATGATCATACCAGGGTCTTGAAGTAGCGGGTTTAAGTCTCGGCCTTCTACTGGGAAGTATGGCAGCAAGCGCTCAAATGGGCTCGACATCCACAGGGTGTATAGCATAAAACCAACCCCTAAAAAGCCAAGTACGCCCAATACTCTGGCTCTTAGCACCCAAGGTAAGGATTTAGACATCATTGCAACCAGTGCTGTCCAACTAGATTGCATCACAAGCCACAACAAAATGGCGCCTTCGTGCCCACCCCAAGTCGAAGTAACTTTGTAATACCATGGAAGAGTACTACTGGAATGGTGAGCAACATATGCCACCGTGAAATCATCTGTGAGGGTAACGTAGATCAAAACCCCAAATGAAAAAAGTACAAATAAACACTGCCCTAATGCCAACGCAGGTGCAGCTCGCATTAATCTCAAGTTACCCGTGTATGCCCCCCACAAGGGAAAAATACACAGTAAGAGGCTTAACGCCATAGCTAAAACTAGAGCGAAATATCCTATTTCTGGGACCATACTAGTTCTCGCTATTTAAATTATATTTTGGTTTTTCGTGTTTGATCCCTTTGACTGCCTCAGCAACTTCTGAGGGCATGTACTCCTCATCATGCTTTGCCAGTACTTCAAAGGCTTCAATAACGTCTGACTCTATTAGAGTCCCCTGAGCAACGATCCCCTGCCCTTCACGGAACAAATCAGGTAAAATTCCCTGATATCGAATAGTCACCAAAGGCCCTGTATCTATCAGCTTAAACTCTACATCTAAGGATGTTTCGTCACGCACAACCGAACCTGGCACCACCATACCGCCAATACGCAGTTTCTGCCCTATTTCAGGTTTCTCATTTTCAGGCCCCTTACCATTAACTAGCTCACTCGGGGTATAAAACAGATTAATGTTCTCTTGCAACGCATATAACGTAAGACCAACTGCTGAACCGATTCCAAAAATAACCGCCAATACAGTAAACATACGTTTTTTTCGTCTTGGATTCATACTTGCGCCTCCAATTCTTTGGCCTTTTTAATACGTTCTTCTCTGGCCATTTGGGACTTCACTTCTTGTTTTAATTTTTTATTTTCATAAAGTGAAGAGAATAACAAACCTAATATGATCCCTGCACAACTTCCATAAGAAAGCCATACATAAAACCCATAACCGCCCATGGCGATAAAGTCGCTCAATGATTCAAACTGCATAATCAACCTCGACTAACTAATTGACGGACCCAAGGGCGATGCTTCTCAACCTGCACAATTTCATTTTTAAGGCGGATCAGAGAAAGCGCGCCTACCAAGGCTGCAAAACCTAGAATATTGATCAACAACGGCCACAGCATAGTAGGGTCAATAGCCGATGTATCAAACTTAGTGATGGTTGCTCCTTGATGCAATGTGTTCCACCACTCCACCGAAAAATGGATGATAGGTAGGTTAACTACGCCAACAATTGCCAAAATACAAGCAGCCTTGCCCCCTGCTTTTTTATCTTCAAAGGCGTGAAACAAAGACAGCACACCCAGATACAAGAACAACAAAATTAACTCCGATGTGAGCCTTGCATCCCATACCCACCAAGCTCCCCACATAGGTTTGCCCCACGCAGATCCAGTGATCAATGCGATGGCAGTCATTGCAGCGCCTACCGGAGCAATCGCAATCACTGCAAGTTCTGCATTACGCAACTGCCAAACCAACGCAATAATGGCCGCAATGGCCATTGAAGAATATGCCCCCATAGACAAAATAGCCGACGGCACATGAATAAAGATAATCCGGTAACTATCCTTTTGTTGGTAATCCGCAGGAGCATAAGCAAGCCCCCAGACCCATCCAACGACAATACATAGCACGGACACCACGGCAAAGTACGGAAGCAAGGTGTTACACAACTGGTAAGCACGCTCCGCTTTGGCATAAGGATGTAACCACTTCCACATTTTAACTTACACTCACTCTTAAAGCTGACGATATAGCAATTGGTGCGGTGACAAAAGCGACGGCTAACATCGCACCAAGGATCGCAAGTTGTCCACTATATGCTAAAGACATTATGCTTGTATCAATAGCAGACGTTGCAAAAATTAATACCGGTATATACAGTGGCAAAACAAGTAAACTCATTAAAATACCACCTTTTTGCAGACCGACGGTCAGGCCTGCACCTATGGCACCAATAAAACTCAGTAAAGGGGTGCCAATTAATAACGTTAATATAGTTGCACCAAGTGCTTGTGATTCTAAATTCATCAACAAGGCAAATACTGGTGCCATGATCACCATGGGTAGCCCGGCTGTCGTCCAGTGAGCAGCCACCTTGGCTAAAACTGCTAACGACAATGGGTAGGGAGAAGCAATTAATTGCTCAAGTGATCCATCCATGTAATCATCACGAAAAATCTTATCTAACCCTAACATAGTTGATAATAGTGCTGCGACCCAAATAATGCCTGGTGCCATTCGCGCCAATAACCCGGGTTCAGGTCCGATAGCTAGAGGAAAAAGGGTGATTACAATCAAGAAGAATAATAGTGGGTTAACTATCTCGGCGCGCTGCCTAAATGCCAAAGTGAGGTCTTTTTTATATACCGTACAAAATAGAGTCCAATATGAGTTACTTACGTGCATCAGTGACGGTACTCCAAAACCAAGGTCTGTAATGAAGCAAATGTATCTGTCAAATCTTGATGAGTTGTTAACAAAATTGCGCCTCCCTTGTCTAAATGTTGCTGAAATCGGGATTGCAACATGGCGACCCCCTTCTTATCAAGGGCGGTAAAAGGTTCATCCAAGATCCACAATTTAGCGTCATTAAGCCATAACCGAACCAAGGCAACACGTCTTTGCTGTCCAGCAGATAAGGTTCGCACAGGGACATCTTCAAGACCGACCAAACCAAGTTTGCCTAAGAGGGAATAAATTTCCGTTTCGGTACTAGTATAACCATGAACGCTAAGCCAATGGGTGACATTTTCGTAGGCGGTAAGCTGCTGATTGACACCTGTTTTATGGCCAATAAAGAGTAATGACTGGGCATACCCATCGTAATCTTCGTCAATATTTTTCATATTAAACAAAACGTTACCACCATCAGGTTGAGAGAAACCGGCTATGATTCTCAACAGTGACGTTTTCCCTGCACCATTTGGGCCTTCTATTTGCATGATTTGACCAGATAACAATGAAAAGTTAAGTGATTCGAACAAACAACGGTCTTGTTTGATACAAGTTAAAGCCTTAATCTCTAGCAAAATTTGTTATTCTCACGACCCCAAAAGTGGGCGTAAGTCTATCATAGTGATATGGTAATACGTATATCACGTTGCGACCAATTACCGAAAATTTGATTTAGAATAATGAATAAGCAAACAATTCCTGTACAACATCAGACAAATGTGTCATCTACAACACCTTATTCACAAGGTCGCAACACTCAGCCGCAACTTGATGCAGAAAAAACGTTTTTGGCTCGTAATATTGTAATTAAGCCAGATTCAATTCAAATGGAAGTGGCATTAGATGGGCGTTGGCAACCCGTTCGACTAAGTAGCCAAGCAAATGTAGAACAGGCTTTAAAATTGCCTGAGGCTCAGTTAAAATTGGATGCAACAGGTACTGTCCTTACGCTGACCACACCCGAGGCTAAACTCTCTCTTAAATCGGCTCAGTCGCTACTCAGTTTGCTGGGCGTGTTAAAAGGGTTTGGTGATCACAGCGCCATTCAAACCGATGCTCAGATCAAACAAACTTCTGGTATGCAACTAACATTACCAAAACTAGGAATTAACGTGCCTATTCCACCCAGTGTCGGTAGCTTGCTCCAACAAGAATCAAAATTAATAGCCAGTCTAAGTGCCAAAAGCGATAAGATATTGATGCAAGTATTTAATATGTTTGGTGACAAATTACATCAAATGCCTATTGCAAAAAAAGCAATTGCTCAGCTAGTTGGACAACTTAGCCAGAAAGAACCTAATTATGTGCAACTGACACAAAACAAAGGCACGCTAAAACTTGGTCGAAATCAACACAACATGACGCAGCTGCAGACACCAACGCCCTCTGAATTAAACCAACTACAAAAGCAAGTTTGGCACAGTGCAAAACTCAGCAGTCCTCACGATGGTATCGAGGTAGCGATTGCAACCAAATCAACCACAATCAAACTCACCACCTCACTGAAGAGTATATTGCCCAAGTTAGATACACATGAATTTCAAGAGCAACTAAAAGTCGCCACTCGCAGGCAAAGTGAACCAACTTTAAAGTATGACAAGCCACTGTTTAACGTGTCATTGGCGGATATCAAACAAACAGTCAAGCAAGCACTGCAATCTATCACCCAAACGCCATTTTTTAACCGTGCTGCGAAACAGAGCACAGCCCAAACGAATCAGACAATCCAACAGTCAATACCTGCTATATCTTCAACCAATTTGAGCTATTTGCACAAACCATTGGTTACACCTGCAGCAATACGTCCAAATAGCTCATTGCTGATGACGCTTAGTGAAGGTATCAAACAAAACTTTTCAGGACTTGATAAACTTAATACCTCGCCTAATACGCCTCAGGCTGCAAACCAGCCAAGCAATACTGTTTCACCAAAAGCAACAATACAACCAAGTACGGTACATAGTGATAACGCGCAAAAACAACAAAATAAAGTGCCAGGTGCCGAGCCGCCAGCAACATCGTCAAAACCGGTTTTCCCCTCTGCAAATAGCAGCAATATAAAAATCCCATTCGAAGCGCGTATGCAGCTACTCCAGCAAGTATTCGCCGCAGCCTTGCCAAAAGCAACGGCCCCCATTGCCGCTGAACAGCTCAATTTAACGCAAACCAAGTTGGGATCGCAGCCGCCCCTAGATAATTCAATACCGATGCGCAGCGCACAAGGTAAAGCAATTACGAGCACACCGTCATTAGCGCTTGCTCACATTCTCACCAAACCTTTGCGCGAATCAAGTTTAGCTCAAGAACAGACCCCTGATCACAAAGATCCTGCATTGTTAAGTGAAAAGATATCTGAAAAAATAGCCTTCAGAAGCGGCCAATCCGCGGACCTAACACGCCTTGTTCACCAGGCTTTTTCACGCTTGATGGATGAGAGTAAAGCAACCCCTGAAACGGTTAGTCAGGATCTCTTTAGCCGATTGCCCAGCATTGCAACACCACTCAATACCGGCGTGCCAATTACCAGCTTTACCCAAGCATTAGACAAGCTACTTGTAACCTTATTGGGCACACAATTAAGTACGCAAACTGACAGTCAATTACCCAAGAATGTGACTCAAGAACAACGTGTTGCAACTATGGTTGAAACTTTGTTCCCAGGCAACAAACTACAGCAACCAAAACAGTTTATTCAAGCCGTTAACTTGACCGCACAACAAAGTTTGGTTGAGGATCTCGGCTTTATTCAAAATGCCATGTCTGCGGCCAATCAAACCCAAGCACTTGGGCAAAAATTTGATAGTGAGAGTCAGCTATTAATCAATTTGTTTCTGCCAATGAAAACACCGCCTGAATGTAAACAGAGTGAACTACAAATTGGCAATTATAAAAAACCAGGTAAGGCTGGGCTTCCAGATAAGCAAGTATGGTTTGTCAGACTAAACTTTGATTATGAAGCTCTTGGTCAATTGAGCGTGCAAGCAGAACTTATGGACAAAGCTGTCGATTGTGAAATCATTGGCGATAGTACAAGCGTATGCCAACTTGCAGCGCCGCATATTGATGCACTGCGCAGCAAACTTGCTGCCCATGGTTTACAAGTCGGAGATATTGAATTACGCGAAGATGCTGTCCAAGTAAGGCAGTTTTATGATAAACATGCCATCGTCAATATAAAGGTATAAAAATGGAACAAAAAACAGCCGTCGGGCTATTATATGAAGCTGGTAAATCACCCGAAGTTGTATGCAAGGGCTTTGGGGATCTTGCCGAAGAGATCATCGCACTTGCAAAAGAAAAAGAGATCATGATCCATGAAGATGCGGCATTGGTTAAAACACTAGGGCAACTTGACTTACACGAAGAAATACCAAAAGAACTCTACTATGTTATCGCAGAGCTCATCGCTTTTTCATATGTCTTACGCGGTAAATTCCCACCTGGATGGAAAAACTTTCAGGGTAAATTGAATATAAAAGCCTAGGAAAGTAAGACCTTAATAACAGCAGCTAATACTGAATTATTTTTGCCACAACAATCAGTAGGTAAATGATATCAATGAATATAAATTAGTCCCTTCATGATCAATTGATAAATCAGCAGGAAATCATTACAACATCAAGTATCGTGAAAAAACGTACCTTATTATATGTGTAAATTAAATACGCATGTCCTAGCTTGCTAGGGTCATTCGAATATAAGGTAATCCCATGAAACAAACAAACTTGATTGGCACGCTTGTTTTATCTGCCGTATTTATTTCAGTAGCTGCTAATAGCAATGAAACTCCTTCGTCTGATCTCAATCCATATTTAGGTGAACAGCCTCCTGGTCTAACACCCAAACCTTTTGCTCCAGGCAAAGTCACGACAAAGCACTACGAGCTCACAGGGTTATTCTCTCATGACATGTCTTCATTCTATTTGATACGCAATGGAGGGTCTTACACAGCCCCAACATTGACAAGGTTTAAAAATGAAAAAGGTCAGTGGCATGAGGAAATCGTTTCAAAACGAGTTGGCACCCCGTTTATTTCCCCTGATGGCCAAACTATGTATTTAAGTAGCCGCTACAAAACCAAAACTGGTGATAAATGGTCCGAAATAAAAAAGCTACCGGCACCATTTGGTACGTTACCGACAATGCGCCTGACAGTGTCAGCAAAAGGAACCTACTTTTTTGATGAATTTAAAAAAGATTTCACTGGCGACATCCGTTACGCTCGATTGATTAAAGGAGAATATGAGACTCCCAAGCTTTTAAGTAAAAACATCAACGCCGGAAAAAGCTTCCACCCATTTATTGCTCCAGATGAGTCCTACTTGATTTTTGATACCACCCGAGCTGGAGGGTTTGGTGGTTCAGATCTCTATATCAGCTTCAAATCTTCCGATGGTAGCTGGGGAGATCCGATAAATATGGGCGACAAAATTAATACACCAGCATGGGAAGCATTGGCCAATGTTACACCTGATGGAAAATACCTTTTTTTCAATCGAAATATGAATATTGGCAACTATGACAATGTCGATATTTTCTGGGTCGATGCACAAATCATTAATAATTTAAAATCACAGCAGTAACGCTTTTAAAACAGCTCAATCAATTGCAACCTTTAAGGATTGCCTCTCACACTTGAGCAATAAAAAGTTGTCTAATAATTTAATGTCATATGGTTGTCCCGTCAATAAACACCGAGGCGGTCTCATTGCCAACCTCTCCTCTATCTCGGCGATAGAATCGGGCTTGCGTCCCTCCTGGATATGAAAATGTTGAATAGCTTCCAAAATCACCATGCTATGCAATTCCATACTATCCCGATTGGCATCTTCGGGAGAATAAAAACAAAACAGATCTAGTAGCAAGGCTACTGCTAATACAAAAATTGGTGAAAAAAACAAACAGCGCTTTAGCATAGGTATACTTCATTACTCAAACTCTCCCGACAAATAATACTTCACCACACATTCAGCACTGCTAAACAATGTCTCGTGATATAAACCGAACATGCAGTTTGAGTAACAGGCTCCAAGTAATTACAAAATGTCTGCATATTCGCAGCGCTTCTCTGAGCAGTTGCTTAATGAATTATTGCCTATGCAGAAAAACTCGCATTGTAAGCCAAGAACTCTTCGAAGCTGTGTTTATTGAGGAAAGACAAATAGTATTCACGATGGGCTTGGACTTCTTCGCGCATATCATCTAGCAAATCTCGTGCACCTTCCACTTGATTCACACCGTTCAAAAAGCGGTTCACCATGTGATCTGCTAATGCCTTTGGCTGCAATACCGACGCAATATAAAGCTGGTTGTAAACATTTAGAGTTTGGGAGCATTCGTATGGATATATTTCTCGATATACATGACCCACAGAGAGTTCATGAAGCAATGCGCAGCGCCCACCAAACATAAAAGCTTTCGCACTCAAAAACTGCTCATCACCACCCCACTGAAGTAAACCAGATAACCCACCAAGCTGCTCATAAAAGCTTTTATTAAAGCAATACGCCGCGCCAAAAATACAAGGTACTGAATGATCATCAGTCGGATTAACTAACCACTTTGTCGCGAGAAAATCTTGTACATTGTCAAATGGTATGAACGCACCACAACCTTGGGGTGCATCGCTAACAACCTCCCAGTTTAGATTTAAATATACTGAGCGTGCGCAAAAAATAGTGTTGGGTTCGTGTAAAACTCTCTCAAGCACCAGCTTATCCCAACCTGTCTGGAAAAACTGCATATGCGCATCTAGAAACATCACGGCTTCATTACTCGCAAGTTTGACACCCAGATCCCTACATGCTGCAACGCCGATCCTGAATGAGTTACGAATGTATTCACAGTGATATTGCTTAGCAATCGACTCGTAAACAAAATCATCATCACTGGCATCGTTAATCAAAACCACCTCGACATCACCTGTGACAGTACTAAAAATGCTAGATAAGGTTTTTTCAACGTTAACCCCTTCGTTTAAAAAGGGAATAATTATACTCAAACTCATGCCGACTCCTTGACGTACCGATTAAATGTTGTACTACAGTACCATATAGGGTACATTTACACAAAATTAACCTAAATAGAACAAACAAGGAGTGAACAATGAAACCTTCAATGAACAAAAAGCATTTGAAGCAACTAATGAAAAATGGCAATGCCATGCAAGATGCAACACCCAAAGTTGCAGGAGGGTTTGGATCTTTGCCCCCTACAGATCCAATGAGGGACTGTAAAGTGACCAAAGGCCATACCGGCTGTATTGCTTGCATGCCAACCCAAGAGTATTCTTGCCGTGACGGTTGCACGACTAAGTGGAATTAACATAACGGGTTATTGAGCCTAAGTTTGAAGTTTGCAGTCTCAGACTTAATTAACAAAATAGACGTCAATTACTGGATCTCGTTATACCAACTTTAAAATATATACCAACCTTTGTATCTGGCCCAGGCTATCAGACGAGAATAAGTGTCTGGCAAGACGTGCTGCTGTAGTGAACTAATGAGGCGGCTGCTCCAAACGCCATCAAGATTACCATTTGTTAGGTAGATAAAAAGCATATATTCACCCGTTACCTGATTTAGCATCGCCGTTACTCGCAATAAAGCTCCACCATCATGTCCAACACTCTGCCAACGCCCCATTTTTTCAACGTGCCAACCAGAAGCAAAATAATTCATATCGCCATTGGTGAGCTTACTTTGCTGCCAAAGCTCTCGCAAGAGCGCAACATTCACCAGCTTGCCTGACATTAATCCTGATAAAAAACTATTTAAGTCGTGTGTCGTGGAGTATGCACCAGTGTGAGAGTTAGCGTATGCAGGAAAAACATATCGATTAGCCACAAGGTCTTGTCCACCGCCGGGAAGATATGACGCAACTGAATTACTGGTATTGGAACGTCCATGCAGATATGTGTTTGACATTAGTAATGGATTAAATATGCGTTCCTCTACTAGCGTTTCGTATGATTGTGCAGTAACTGCCTCCAGCAGTAACTTAATCAGCAAATAATTGGTTTGTGTATATGTTATTTTCTCATTTGGTTCTGATATTGGCTGAAAACCCTGCAGTGCTATCATTACTTCTTCAATGGAGCTCGGCGCGACCACCTGACCATCCGTTACTGTAAAGTACTCAGGTATGCCCGATGTATGGTTGAGTAATGAACGTAAGGGAGTTTTTTGCCATTGCTGCGGTAAATTTAAATAGTCACCTATATTATCTTCTAAGCTTAATTGCCCTTTTTCTAATAGCTGATAAACAAGTACATTAGCAAACAGCTTACTCACAGAAAAAATAGGAAAGACGCTATGCTCATCTAGAGCCTGGGGCAGGCTGGAACTCGGTGAATTCGTAGCGAACTTAAAAATCACCTTACCATTTTTATTTACAAGAGCAGCTTGAGCCGGTATACCATGCGCTGCTGCATTGTCGACAACCTGCTGTTCTAATTGTTGTTGCAGTCCATCTACTGTTTGAGTGCAGCCTATAACAGTCCACAACACAATTAAGCCTATCAATATTTTGAACACTGTTCCTCCTTGGAACAAAATAACAGCCAGATAAATACGGCGGAACCATTTTAAGTTGCAGACGGCTCACTATCGCTAGAATAAGCCACACATAGTGAGTGAATTTTTTAAAGGTTAAACTTAGCAAAGCTCGTTAAAGCCTTAAAACTAAAAAGGCGCCATTTGGCACCTTTTAATTTAAGACTTATTATGTAAAGACATAAGTAGTTCAGCTTCAGCCCTTGGCAGCTCACATTCCCTCATGATCTCCTCAAGGTCAGCACCGAGCTCCACCATTTTGACAGCCCGAGAATATATTTTTGCGTCTGGGTCATCGTATTTTTGCGCTGCTTGCTGCTGCGCCAAATCTTTGGCAAAACTCTCACAAGCGACAAGACGCTTTCCGATACTTAGTACACTTGCCCTAACTTCAGCAATTTCGCTTCTTAAAATGCTAATTTGTTCTGCATCATTTTGTGTTTGTTTAAGCAATCTAGCATTACTTTGCTGGGTCTGATGTATCCGCTTACTAAACACAAAAAGCAAACCCAAGCACAGCAAGCTAATCAAGCTCGCCGCTATTACAAGTACAATAAGTACATCATCTAATGTTACTGCCGCCACAATTTACAGATGACTCAACTCATCCCACTCATCATCGCTGAGTAGTTTGTTAAGATCGACTAAAATCAGTAGCTCACCTTCGCGGTTAGAAACACCTTGGATAAACTTAGCACTTTCTTCGGTGCCAATATTTGGCGCGCTGTCAATTTCTGAGCTGCGCAAATAAACAACCTCAGCAACACTGTCTACTAAAATGCCAATGACTTGCTTTTCAGCCTCAATAATAACAATACGAGAGTTGTCAGTTACTTCAGCACTCATCAGTCCAAAACGGGCACGCGTGTCTATAACGGTTACAACATTACCACGTAAATTGATAATACCTAACACATAACTTGGTGCACCTGGAACAGGGGCTATTTCAGTGTAACGAAGCACTTCTTGCACCTGCATTACATTGATACCGTACGTTTCTTCCTCTAGTTTGTATGTCACCCACTGCAGGACTTCATCATTACTATCGGCATTTTTATCTGCAGAAAGTATTCTTTCTTGGCTCATGATTAAACTCCAGATTGATGCTAGTTACTGCTCTCGGCTATCGAGGCCTTGTTCTAGCAACCTATTTAAATTCTCTACGTCAATAAGCGCACACATTTTTTCTTTGATAACACCAGCAAGCCATGGACGCTTGCCACATGCTGTTCGCCACTTAACATCATCTGCTGAGAGCGTGATATTATTCACTAGCTTTTCCGCTAACAACCCCCAGGGGCTGTCTCCTAGCATGATTAAATATTGATAGTTAAGCTGAGATTCTAACTCAGGGGTATACTTTTCAGGCATAACCCAACGCGCCGTATCGACAACATTTAACTTTTCTTCGCGGTTTAACATCACACCTTTAAACCACTTCGGTTTACCAAATAGCTGGTTGACCTCTGTCAGCTGATGAATTCCACCAAGTGCCTGTAAAGGAACCGCTAACGTTAACCCTGCCACTTCAAAGAATAAAGCCTGAAATTCACCCTCGATAAAAGCTTCCTTTGCAGCACTTTGCGCGGGAGCTTGTTCTTTGATAATAGTTGTATTTTCAGTTATCTCAAGCTCTTGAGTTGGCTTCACCGGAGTTTCTTGCAGAACTTCCTCTACAGGAACCTCCTGAGTCTGAACTTTCAGCTCAACTTTTGCTTTCGGTTCTTCTATTGCCTCGGCTTGTTTGAGTAGCTGCTCTTGCTTTTGAGCATCTGGGATAGATTCAAGCAACTTTGCAACGGGTGCAAGTGCAACATCCTGATCTTCCTCTTCTTGCAGTAGGGCACCAAGATATTGTTTCATCACTTGTTCGTTTGCAAACAGGTGCTTACTCATTCTTACCTCTTTCTAATTCACCAATATGCTCAAGCAAAGCTCGATACGCATATACTCCCCTTGATTTTGGGCAGAATTGTACCGGAACCTTTTGCGCCAAGCTAGCATCTCTGAATTTAGTATCAACTGGGATAACACCTGGCCAGACTTTATCCCGATATGACTCAACCAAAGATTTGTAGGCTTCTAGCGACGCTTTTGTACGCTTATCATACATTGTAGGAACTATAGTATATTGATATTGCTTAGAATGCGAACTTTGCATTAATGTCATTGTTCGCATCATTCTATCTAGACCTTTAAGCGCTAAAAACTCGGTTTGTACTGGGATTAATATTCGCTCACTTGCAGCCAATGCATTGACCATCAGTACTCCAAGCACTGGGGGACAGTCTAAAATCGCATAGTCATAATACTCGCTGATTTTCGCAAGCGCTTTTTTTAGTATCAGCCCCATACCAGAGCGGTTTCCCATGCTTCTATCCAGTGTTGCAATGGCCATAGTTGCTGGCAAAATATCTAGATTTTCAACAGTAGAAGGACATAGCGCTTGTAAGATCTCTTCGCTTTGCATATTAGAGCCGCGTATAAAAATATCATATACGCTCACCTCTAAATCTTCAGAGTCTATTCCAAAGTAATAGGTTAGTGATGCATGTGGATCCGTATCAATCAATAATACTCTCTTACCTTCAGCGGCCAAAATACCGCCTAAGCTCACAGCTGTGGTTGTTTTGCCCACACCACCTTTTTGATTAGCTACCGTCCAAATTTTCACTTTATTATTTTATTCCTTTGTGACTCATGGCAAAGCTGTTTTAACAATTCAATATGCCTTAAGCAATCCCCAGCTCTTTATTGATACGTAAAGCTACATCTTGCAATGCTAAGCTTTCAGATGATAAACCAGCAGCGGTAACTGCTTGTGGCATACCATAAACAACACACGTTTTTTCATCTTGTGCCCAAATGGTTGCTCCTACTTGCTTGAGCATACGAGAACCGTCTCTGCCATCAGCGCCCATTCCAGTCAAAACAATCGCCAATACATCACCTGAGTATGCTTTTGCCGTACTCGCAAAAGTTACATCAACACAAGGTTTATATGTAATTCTCGGGCTATCATCTTCAAACACTTTTAATGATTTGCTGCCGCCTCTCGACTCAACCATCATCTGTTTGCCACCTGGCGCAAGATAAGCGACACCCGGCATCAATTTGTCACCCTGCTCAGCTTCTTTCACCTTAATTTTACACAAGCTATTCAATCGCTGAGCAAAAGCTGGTGTGAACGCCGCTGGCATATGCTGAATAAGCAATATCGGATGAGGGAAGTTAGCGGGCAATTGAGTTAATATTGTTTGCAGAGCTACCGGACCACCTGTCGATGTACCAATGGCGACGACCTTATATGATTTGCCAGATGCCTTGAAACTTCTTTGTGTTGTTGTCTCTGGTGTTGCTCTTTGGAAGCTTCTATCCGGCTGCGAGACTGTTGAGGTAGAACGTAAACTTGATGGCGCCGGTTTCGCTGCTGGACTAGCTGGAGTCGCGGGTTTAGGCGAGGTCATTGGCCTCGTAAATCGACTAACTCGCTTCCTACCAATTTCTTTAACTTTGGTCTGCAACGCCCGTGTAGCATCTTCGCTATTTCGTGCAATGTCTTCAAACTTTTTGGGCAAAAAGTCAACCGCACCTGCGTCTAGTGCGTCTAAAGTGGCGCTTGCCCCTTCTCTTGTTAACGACGAGAACATTAAGATTGGCGTCGGGTTACTTTGCATTATTTTTTTAACGGCGCTGATACCGTCTAATACAGGCATTTCAACATCCATTGTAATTACGTCAGGGCGTAATTTACTGGCTTTCTCAACGGCCTCTTGACCATTTACTGCAAAATCAATGACTTCAATACCAGCATCTTTTTCCAGTATTTCACTTACACGACGACGAAAAAAACTTGAGTCATCAACAACTAATACTTTTACTGCCATTGGCATCGCTCTTTTTTATGTTACAGATCCGAAAAGTGGTGCCCTTGGCACCACTAATTCGGTGACAGCAAAAAGCGTCAAACGCTATTTGCCCGCGTAATGCTTCAACATACTTGGTACATCCAAAATCAATGCAATCCCGCCATCCGATGTGATGGTCGCACCTGCCATGCCTGGAGTACCTTGTAGTAAAGAATCGAGTGGTTTAATGACCACTTCCTCTTGACCTATTAATGAATCAACTACAAAACCAACTTGTTTAGTACCGATTTGTACTATCACCACGTGGCCTTCAGCTTTCTTCTGACTGATGTCAGTGCCTTTGACTAACCAATGTTCAAGATAAAAGAGTGGTATCGCTTTTTCTCTCACAATAATAGTCAATTGCCCATCAACTACATTGGTTTTAGTTAAATCGAGGTGGAAGATTTCGCTTACCCCAGCCAACGGCAAGGCAAACGTCTGCTCTCCAACCATCACCATTAATGTAGGTAAAATAGCAAGTGTGAGTGGCACTTTAATTTCTAATATGGTGCCCACTCCCAGCTCTGACTGAATGTTCACTTGGCCATTAAGCTGAGTAATTTTGGTTTTTACAACATCCATTCCAACACCTCGGCCCGAGATGTCAGATATTTGTTCTTTAGTCGAAAATCCTGGTGCAAAGATCAGGTTATATGCCTCTGTATCCGACAACCTGCTTGCCTGATCAGAATCAATTACGCCTTTACTAATCGCTATTTTCTTCAGTTTTTCAGGGTCCATACCGGCACCATCATCTCTGATGGTCAATAGGATATGATCACCTTCTTGTGAAGCTGACAAGGTCACTGTACCTGTACGCACTTTTCCAGCCGCTTCACGAACATCTGGCATTTCTATTCCGTGGTCAACAGAGTTTCTAACCAAGTGAACCAAAGGATCCGCCAGCGCCTCTACGAGGTTTTTATCTAAATCAGTATCTTCACCTTCAAGGATCAGATTAATATCTTTTTTAAGGCTACGCGCCAAATCCCTAACAACGCGAGGGAAGCGACCAAATACTTTCTTAATTGGCTGCATTCGCGTTTTCATAACAGCACCTTGCAAGTCTGCGGTAACCACATCTAGGTTTGAGATGGCTTTACCCATAGCTTCGCTGTTGCTGTTATTGGCAAGACTTACTAAACGATTTCGAACCAATACTAACTCACCGACCATATTCATTATTTGGTCTAAGCGTTTTGTATCAACACGGACTGTGGTCTCAGCTTGCGCTGCTGGCTTTTTCGCTGCTCCACCTTTTGGCTCTGCTTTAGCAGGCGCTGGTGCCGATTTTGCCGCAGGCTTCGCAGCCGGTTTTGGCGCTTCCACTTTTGCAGCTGGCTGAGGTTTAGGCTTTGGAACAGGGGCAGGTTCAGCTTTTGGTGCCGGTGCAGGTTCCGATTTTTCTGACGACTCTTCCTTGTTCTTAGGCGCCTGACCTTTACCATGTAGCTCGTCTAATAAGGCCTCAAATTCGTCATCATTTATTTCCTCATCAGCACCTGTCGATTCTGTCGCAGGCGCTGGTGTTGGTGCTGAAGCAGCTGGAGCCGCTGGCTTCTCAGGTTCAGTGGGTGTAGAACCAAACTGACCAACACCGTGTAACTCATCTAACAAACTATCGAATTCATCGTCAGTAATATCACCGTCATTTGCATTTGCTGGCGGTGCAGCAGGCGACGGGGCAGCCGGTGCTTGCTCTTCTACCGAAGGACCGTTTCCTGAGCCATGTAGCTCATCTAACAGGCTTTCAAATTCTTCTTCTGTTATTTCATCAATGTTATCAGACTTAGCGGGCTCGCTACTTTCTTCACTACTGCCATCTAAGTCAAAAAATACGTCAGCTTCAGGTTCGGGTGGTGCTTCTGGCGGCGGGGCAACAACAGCCTCTGGTTCTGGAGTTAATGCGACAGGTTCTTCGTCAGCAGATGCTGGTTGGCTAAGCTTGTGCAATACATCAAGTAACGCTTGATCAGCAGGTTCTGGTTGCTCGCGGTTTTGAATACAAGCAAACATATCGTTTATTGTATCCAGTGACTGCAAGATCACATCCATTAATTCTGGGTTGACTGAACGTTGGCCTTGTCTCAGTACATCGAAAACATTCTCAGCACCGTGACAAGCATCAACCAGCTCATTCATGCCTAGAAAGCCTGCACCACCTTTGACGGTGTGGAAACCTCTAAAAATTGCATTTAGTAAATCTTTGTCATCTGGGTTGTTTTCTAATTCAACGAGTTGCTCAGATAACAGTTCGAGTATTTCTCCAGCTTCAACAAGAAAGTCTTGTAAGATATCTTCATCGACTTCAAAGCTCATTATTATACTCTCCTATTAGAAACCCAAACTAGATAACAAATCATCAACTTCATCCTGACCAGACACAACATCGTCTCGTTCTTCAGCGTCAATGATAGGTCCTTCTGGACCAGATAGTTCATCAGTGGTGGTTTCAACTACTTCTTGTGGTTGTTGAGCCGTGCTAAGTTGACCCACTTCTGACGTGCCAAATACAGTTAATAAGTGAATTAAACTGTCTTCAACCTCTCTGACAAGTTCAATGACTCGGCGAATAACTTGACCGGTCAAATCTTGATAATCTTGCGCCATCAATACATTTGTCATCAAGGTTTGTAGCTCGTCGGTACGGCCTTGTGAAGATTGCATAAAGTCGTTTAAGTCGTGACACAGGGATTTAAACTCCCCTAATTGTATATCACGACTCATTAACCTATCCCAGGTAGGCTTTATTTCAGAAAGCTCATCTGCCAACTGTTGAGCAAGCGGCAAACTCGCTTCCACCGCGTCCATTGTTTTGTTAGCCGCGTTTTCTGTCATTTCCATGACATAATTTAAACGTTGTTTTGCATCTGGTAAGGCTTCAGTTGTTAAGTCTGATAAACGCGTATCTAACTCGAAGTTTTTCAACGATTCGTGTAATTGGCGTGTCAATTTTCCGACTTCAGCAAATAATTCAGATTGTTCTTTATTAGTCGCTTCAATTAAAATTTGATCAGCTTTTTCTTGTTCACCATTTTCAAGAAACTCAACAAGTTGCTTTGCTTGCTCTAATGTTATTTGTGGCGCAGAGGATTCTGACATAAGCCTATCCTTACTCGTAACTAGCCTAAGCGTTCAAAGACTTTTTCTAACTTAGTTTTCAATGTTCCAGCTGTAAATGGCTTGACGATATAACCATTCACACCAGCTTGAGCTGCTGCAACAATTTGTTCTTTTTTAGCTTCTGCAGTTACCATCAGCACAGGAATGTGCTTAAGGCTGTCATCGGCTCTTATCGCTCTTAGCAGGTCGATACCTTGCATACCTGGCATATTCCAATCGGTAACAACAAAGTCAAATTCTTGATTTTGCAACATTGGAAGCGCAGTGCTGCCATCATCTGCCTCTTGAACATTTGTAAAGCCTAAGTCTCTCAACAGGTTTTTGATTATTCTTCTCATTGTAGAGAAATCATCAACCACGAGAATTTTCATGTTCTTATCCAAAACTTCCTCCGGTGAGGTTTGAACCTAAATAAATAATAAAATGTACTCTAATTGATCCAGTCATTTATCTTGGCTCTGAGTTTAATCATTGCCTGACCATGAATCTGACTCACTCGAGACTCGCTCACATCAAGGATCTGGCCAATCTCTTTTAAATTCATTTCATCGTTATAGTACAAAGACAGAACCATCGCATCTCGCTCCGGTAATGTTTTAATTGCTTCTACTAACGATTCATTAAAGCGCTCATTCTTAACGTTATTGAATGGTTTGTCTAGCGCTAAATCACTGCCTGCAGGTGAAATTACATCTTGATCGACACCCAAGTCTTCAATGCCAATAATTTTACTTGCATTTACGTCATGTAAAATATGATGGTACTCATCTAAGGGAATATCAAGTTTTTCAGCGATTTCAGTATCTTTAGGCTCTCGGCCTAAGGCTGTTTCCAGCTCAGAAATTGCCTCTGCCACCATACGGCTATTTTTATGAACTGAGCGTGGAGCCCAGTCTCCGCGGCGTATTTCATCTAACATAGCACCGCGAATTCGAATCCCAGCAAAGGTTTCAAAACTAGCCCCTTTACTTGCATCAAAATTCTTTGTCGCTTCAATTAAGCCGATCATGCCTGATTGAATTAGGTCATCGAGTTGAACGCTCGCGGGTAGCCTCGCGAGCAAATGACAAGCAACTTTTTTGACTAAAGGTGTATGACGCTCAACCACCTTATTCAGGTGATCTGCTGTTTGATATCCCGCCATTCGATTGACCGGTGTAGCCATAATTACCCGTTAACTAGTTGCTCAATGAAAAACTCTAAGTGACCTGAAGGCTGGTGAGGTACAGGCCATTTCACTGCTTTACTTGCCAATCCCCTAAATGCAACTGCTGCTGGGGAATTAGGGTAGAGTTCCACGATCGTTTTTTGACGACGCGAAGACTTTCGCATATTTTCGTCGAAAGGTATTGTTGCAACGAGTTCAAGCGCTACATCTAAAAACCTGTCCGTCACTTTCGAGAGCTTTGCAAAAAGTTCTTGGCCTTCGCGAAGGCTTCTCACCATATTCGCGACAATTTTAAATTTGTAAACTCCGTGCTCTCGGCTTAATACTTTTATCAGTGCGTAAGCATCTGTGATTGACGTTGGCTCATCACAAACGACAACCATGACATCTTGAGCTGCTCTTGAAAAACTGAGTACCATATCTGAAATACCAGCAGCCGTATCAACAATCAGAACATCAAAATCGTTGCTTAATTCACTGAATGCTCGAATAAGACCTGCATGTTCTGCTGGGCTTAATTCAACCATATTTTGAGAGCCTGAAGTAGCAGGCACAATTCTTATACCAGCAGGCCCTTCAACTAAAATCTCATCTAATTCACATTCGCCGGATAGCACATGAGACAGGTTGCGTTCAACACGTAACCCTAGCATTACGTCACAATTTGCTAATCCAAGGTCAGCATCTAAAACTAATACTCTATGGCCTTGTTGTCCTAACGCAATCGCAGTATTCAATGAAACATTGGTCTTACCGACTCCTCCTTTACCACCAGTTACTGCTATTACTTTTACTCCGTGGTTACTTTTTTGATTCATTTTACGCAGGCCACTTGCTTGATCTAAAACTGTATTAATCATACATTCCTACTGTCTGGGACGCCACTGCTTCACGTCGTGAATGTTGTGCTTTTGTTCTTTTTAAATACAATTGCTCAGCCTTTTTAACTAATTTTTGAGCATTTGCTACACGAATGTCTTCTGGCACTCGCTGTCCGTTGGTAAGATACCCTATTGGCAAACGATTTTGAATCGCAATACTAATAATCTCACCTAAACTTAGACATTCATCAAGTTTTGTAAAAATGCAACCGCTTAAATTTACTTTCTTAAAGTGATTGACAGTTTCTTGTAAAACATGCATTTGCGATGTTGCACTTAATACTAAATAGCTACGAATATCAACTCTTGAACTACGCATCAATGTATTAAGTTGTTCAGTTAAACGCAAGTCTCTTTGACTCATGCCTGCAGTATCTATTAATACTAGTCGTTTATTTCGTAAATGATAAAGAACTTCTGCTAATTCATTAGCATCTTTAACTTGCTTTACCGGACAGCCAATGATTCTACCATAAGTTGCCAATTGCTCGTAAGCACCAATTCGATATGTATCTGTGGTAATTAAAGCAACTTTATCTGCACCATACTTTTGAGCGCCTAATGCAGCTAGCTTTGCAACAGTAGTTGTCTTACCAACTCCAGTTGGTCCAACCATGGCATACACACCGCCTTGACGAAGAATATCGTTATTGGTTGTGTGCATTTGATTTACAACCATATTTAAAAGTGCATTCCACGCTTCTTTTCTCGATACGTCATCAGGGATAAAACAGGCCATTTGCTCTGCGACATCAGAACTAATACCCATACCTTGAAGGCGGTCCACTAAACAAGCTCTGGTCGGATCACGCCGTTCCATTTCTTGTTTCATTAAACCCGAAAGCTGATATTCAAGTAATTGACGTATCGCATTCATCTCATCACGCATCGAGCTCATTTCATCTTGTGGAGCGGCTTTAACTGTTTGTTGCGGATCCAGCTCTGAATCTAAATCATCGTCAAAACCCCAATCTGAAGAAATAGGATCTGCTTCTTTAACAGGACGTTGACGAGCGCTAATAGGTTGAGTTTGCTGAGTTTGATTAAATTCAGGTCTCTGTGCTTGTTGAGGTTGAAACAAGTCATCAGTATCTATACCTGAGTTCGAAAACATAGAAGCAAGCTCAGGAGAACGAGGTTTTGGAGCTTGACGCTCTAGGAGCGCTTCTAGGCTATCAGCCACTTGAGCCTGAGGCTGTGCTTGAGGACGACGCGTTTGAGGCTTAACCACTCTTGCAGGCTGACTATATGTTGGCTTTTGTACAGCTGCAGGTGCAGGCTCTGGACGAGTATCCACGGGTGCTGCCTGTGCCTGCGGCGCTACACGGTCGTTGTCAATTGCAGCGACAATTTCTACGCCGTCAGCAAGCTTTTTGTTTGACATGATCACCGCGTCTGCACCTAATTCATCTTTTACTTCTTTTAGAGCAGTACGCATATCTTTTGCAAAAAATCTTTTAATCTTCATAACTCAGCACCTCGTTCCTCTATTATTGCCCTACAGAGCTAATAATCTTGATTTGTCTCTCGTCTGGTACTTCCTGATAAGACATCACTCTTAATCCAGGGATCGTATGTTTGACAAATCGAGATAAAACACTTCTTAACATACCTGAGGTTAATAAGATGGACGGCTCGCCTAGCATTTCTTGCGTTTGATGCGCTTCTCTCAATGAACCTTGAAGTCGCTCTGCAAGTCCTGGCTCTATGCCTGCCCCCTCATCACCTGCGTTCTGAAGTGACTGATGCAACATCTGTTCCAACTCGGGCGCCAATGTTATGACAGGTATCTCATCAGCGTTACCAACAGCATCTTGAACAATGAGTCTGCGTAGTGAAATTCGCACTGCAGCCGTTAGTACATCAGGGTCTTGGCTTCGCGGACCGTATTCAACTAAGGTCTGTACAATTGATCTCATATCTCGAATTGCCACACCTTCATTGAGTAAATTTTGCAGTACTTTTACAATCGTTGTCAGTGGTAGTACATCTGGAACTAGCCCTTCAACTAATCGCGGATGGCTTTTCGCTAACATATCTAATAAGTTTTGAACTTCTTCATGGCCTAACAGCAAAGAAGCATTATTGGTCAACAGCTGGCTAATGTGCGTTGCAACCACTGTAGCCGCGTCTACAACCGTATAACCTAAAGAGTGAGCCTCATCTTTTTGGTCAGGTTTAATCCAGACAGCATCTAATCCAAAAGCCGGATCTTTTGTAGCGACACCTTGAATTGGTCCAAATACCTGGCCTGGGTTAATCGCTAGTTCATCGCCATGTTTTAGTTCGCCATCGCCAGACCCAACGCCCATTAGCGTGATCTTATAAGCATTAGGATCTAACTCTAAATTGTCGCGAATGTGAACAGGAGGGACGAGAAAACCAAGCTCTTGTGATAACTTTTTACGCACACCTTTAATTCGGCTCAGTAACTCACCACCTTGAGCCTGATCGACAAGTGGAATAAGTCTATAACCTACTTCTAATCCAATCACGTCAACTGGTTGAACGTCATCCCACCCAAGCTCTTTTTGATCTTGCTGCTTATTAGCTACTTGCGTACCTTTGGCTTCTTGCTCAGCTTGTTCAGCAGCAGCTTTTGCTTTGTGCTGCTTCGAGTAATATGCTAAGCCACCTATTAAGCTCCCCAAGCCTAAAAATGCAACATGTGGCATACCCGGCACTAAGCCCATTACGATGAGGATACCAGAGGCAATGTACAGTGACTTTTCATTACCTAACTGCTGTGTTACCTGCTCACCCATGTTGTGCGATTCATTTTGACGTGTCACAACGATTGCGGTGCCGATTGATAACAACAGCGAAGGTAACTGTGCAACAAGGCCATCCCCTATCGTCAGTAGCGTGTATACCTCCATAGCTCTGCCGAACGTAAGGTCATGCTGTACCATACCGACAAATAGTCCACCAATAATATTGATCGCAAGTATCACAATGCCAGCGATCGCATCACCTTTTACAAATTTACTGGCACCATCCATCGAACCATAAAAATCCGCTTCTCTTGTCACTTCTTCTCGGCGGGTACGTGCATCTTCAGCTGAAATAAAACCGGCATTCAGATCTGCGTCAATTGCCATCTGTTTACCTGGCATCGCGTCTAATGTGAAACGTGCTGATACCTCTGAAATACGTCCAGCACCTTTGGTGATTACCACAAAGTTAATAATGATAAGAATTAGGAAAACGACCAAACCAACGGCATAGTTACCGCCGATCACAACAGAGCCAAATGCTTCAATCACTTTACCAGCCGCATCACCACCGTTGTGACCTTCGAGAAGCACTACTCGAGTACTGGCAACATTCAGTGCCAGCCTCATGATTGTTGCAATAAGAAGCACCGCCGGGAACATACCAAACTCAAGTGGTTTTAGCGTATATACCGTTACCAATAATACGACCAATGCCAGTGCAATATTGAATGAAAATAAGATATCTAACAAAAACGGAGGCATGGGTAATATCACCATACCTAGCGCAGCAAGAACCAGTAACGGTGTACCTATCCCCTTCGCATATTCTTTTTTGTCTCGATTAATTTGTTGTAGAACCGCTTTAAAATCCATAACTTATCAACTTCAATTTATTGACGCAGATAAGTTAAAGCAAACTTCGTTCCAACTATCAGTGTTTCAAACTATCAGGAATAGGTAAGTCTTTACTCAGCTCGTTAGGCCTGCGACCACGGCCTTTATTGAATTTTTTCAGCTGGAATACATAAGCGAGCACTTGTGCCACTGCAGTAAACAACTGATCAGGTATTTGGTCACCCACTTCTGTGGTGTGATACAAAGAACGAGTCAACACGGGAGATTCGACAATCGGCACCTCATTACCTTTAGCCACTTTTCGGATCTGCATTGCTAATTCATCGACTCCTTTGGCTATAACCATAGGTGCACCTGCTTTTTCTGTGTCATATTTCAGCGCTACTGAGTAGTGTGTGGGGTTTGTTACAACAACATCTGCATCAGGTACATCTTGCATCATGCGCCGCTGTGACATTTCTCGTTGTGTTCTACGAATGCGCGCTTTAATTTGTGGATCACCTTCTGAGTTTTTATACTCATCTTTCACTTCTTGCAACGTCATCTTCAATTGCTTGTTGTGGTTATAACTTTGATAAGGTGCATCAATGGCAGAAATTATGATCATGGTGCAACTGAGAGCTAGGAACAGCCAAGACAAAATCTCCAATGAGTGGATAACACTACCTGGTACCGATTCGATACTCAGGTGTAAGATGTCGTAAAACATCCACTTGATGAATAAAATTGCAAACCCAGCAACCAGTACAAACTTTAATATCGATTTAAGCAACTCGACTGCGGCTTGCGGTCCAAACATGCGTTTGATCCCTTTCATCGGCGACATTTTGCTGGGCTTTGGAGACGCGGCTTCCCAGCTAAAATTAAAGCCGCCAAGCAGTGTATTACCGATCACACCGGCGACAAGAATAATCAAAACAAACATCGACATAGGAAAGAAAAGTTCGGAGAATGCATCCCCCCAAACAGCAAACATTTTGGTTGTATCATATGTTTCATTGCGATTGAGTGTGAGCATGCGGCCCATGATGTTATAAAGGCCTTTTGCGATATCCGCCCCATATAAAATGAGTGCGACGGCCGAGAAAATAAGTACAAAAGTCGTCCCCAGTTCCTTAGAACGAGCGACTTGGCCTTTTTTTCTCGCATCACTGATCTTTTTCGCGGTGGGTTCTTCGGTACGTTCTTGACCCGAATCTTCAGCCATCTTACTCTCCTACACCGTACAGCCAATTAAATTACACATCAGCTCTGTCATTTTAAGCCACTGAAACTCATACTGCATGGTAAAGTTGCCCAGCGTCGCCCAAATAATCATTAGTCCAGCTACTAGGGTAAACGCAAAGCCAACAGAGAAAATATTCATTTGTGGCGCGGCACGCGTCATGATACCAAAGGCCAAATTTATCACTAACATTGCAGTTAAAGGTGCCAGCGAAAGAGACAAAGCCGTTGCGAACAGCCAAGACCCCCAGTTAGCAATGTCATAATAATTATCCACATGCCACCAGTCGCCTCCGATAGGCCACGACTGAAAGCTAAATACAATCATTTGGATCATCATCAAATGGCCGTTGAACACAAAAAACAACAGTGTTGCTAGAATTAAGTAAAACTGGCCTACGGCAGGCACGCTCAAACCATTTGATGGATCAACAACGGATGCGAAGCCCAAGCCAGTTTGCATCGCCAAAACTTGACCGGCAAGAATAAAGGTATTTAATAACAGCAGCGAAGCAAAGCCAATCGCTACTCCAACAATCATTTCTTGGATCACCACCAGTATCATCTGAAACGAAAATAAGTCGGTAAATTGTGATTGCGGTATTGCGGGAGCAACAGCTAGAGTCACCACCATAGATAAACAAATTTTTATCCGCTTTGAAACACTTTGCGCACCTAAACCAGCCATCACCATGATCATTGAACTAATGCGAATGAAAGGGATCAAGTAATCACTTAACCCCTGCATTATGTCTGAGAATAAAAACTCCATCCTAGCCTGCTATTTCAGGGATACGCATAACCATTAGTTTAAAGAAGTCCATCAACTCTTGAGTCATCCAATGGCCCCCTGCGATTAAGGCAACCAGCGTAATGATGAGTTTTGGTAAAAAGCTTAAGGTTTGCTCATTGATTGATGTAGCGGCTTGAAACACGGACACCACAAGACCAACCATCAAGCCGGGAAGCACAATTGCGGAAACTAATTTGATGACGATAAACAGTGAGTCACTTAAAATATCTACAAATATTTCCGGTTCCATCTTACACTCCTAAGCCGAAACTTCGTGCCAATGTCCCCATAACCAAGGACCAGCCGTCAACTAAGACAAAAAGCATGATCTTAAATGGTAAAGAGACAATCATGGGTGATAGCATCATCATACCCATTGCCATCAAAACACTGGCGACCACCAAATCAACAATTAGAAATGGAATGAAGAACATAAACCCAATTATAAAAGCGGTTTGCAGTTCGCTAGTTACAAACGCCGGTATGATGACGATAAATGGCGTATCTTCTGGGCTATCCAACTTATCATAACCAGCTATTTTCGCAAAAGTCTCCAAATCTTTTATCCGTGTTTGCGACAGCATAAATTCCTTCATTGGCTCTTTTGCTGCATGCAAAGCTTGTACCGACGTCATTTCTTCATTGATATAGGGCTGCACCGCTTCATCATATATTTTGCTAAAAATGGGGGCCATAATAAAAAATGTCAAAAATAATGACATACCAACCAAAATTTGATTTGACGGTGACTGCTGCAAGCCAATTGCCTGACGTAATATCGCCAGTACCACGATGATCCGGGTGAATGAAGTCATCATGATCAATGCGGCAGGTATAAAACTAAACGCCGTCATGATGGCTAACACTTGAAGTGTTACAGAGTACTCTTGAGACCCGTCAGGGTTGGTCGTCACACTCAACGCTTCGATACCATCATTAGCGCTTACTTGTGGAATAAATACAGTTAATCCAAGTAGAATTAGCAATCGAAGCATGATATTCACTTTGTTTTTTTTATGGGTTGATTCATAAAACGACTGAGCTCTTTGACAAAAGGGGCCGTTTGATTTTCACTTAAAGGAGTTTCCAACTGATATAAGTAGTTGATATTTTGGGGAGTAACACCGAGTAAATGCTGTTTGTCATCAATTTCGATTACAAGCAATCTCTCACGAGTCCCTAAAGGCATACTTCGGATCACTTTAAAATCTTGATTGTTACCCACATTAGGGTTTATCCGCTTCACCAACCAAGCTAAGCCAACTATTAGAACAACAATAGCAGCCAGTGACAACATCACTGTCACTATTTCCAGGCTTGGTCCTTGTGGCTGCGAAACTGCAGCCGCATTTGAAAACATTATCCAAGTCATTTTTTAATATATTACCTGAGCTTTTTAATTCGCTCTACTTGGCTAATGACATCTGTTAGTCGTATACCAAACTTATCGTTTACCACGACTACCTCACCGTGAGCTATCAAAGTCCCGTTAACGAGTACATCTAAAGGCTCACCTGCAACCCTATCTAACTCGACGACCGAACCTTGGTTAAGCTGTAACAGGTTACGAATGTTTATTTTAGAACGACCCACTTCCATTGAAATGGTAACGGGAATATCTAAAATCGTATCTAGCTTTCTTTTTTCATCAACACTTAGGTTGGCGTTGCTTTCTTCAAGCTCTTCAAGCTCGGCTACTTCAGCATCACCTTGATCAGCATCTTCTGCTTCAGCAAGTGCTGCCGCCCATTCGTCCATTGTATCTTGATCATCACTCATGCACTAACTACCTTAAAAACTTGATCACCAGTCAAGGTCTACACCTTCAGACAGGTGCAGATCTTCTTCTAATTCCGCCAATTCTGCATCCGAATCGAGCTTTTTACCACCTTTGGTAAATACGTGAAGCTCTGATTTAACAGACTCTGGACGTTTGATTTTTTCACTTATTTGTAAAGCAACATTGTCTCTAGAACGACCCATTTTTGCTCTAAATGTAGGTAGCTCTTCGACAAAAACAGTAATATGTTCTGGCATCTCCACAGGAATAATGTCTCCTGCTTTTAGATCCATAATTTGTTGTAGTGACAAGTCGACTTCCAATAACTGTGTTGACATTTCGACTTCAACGTCCATTATTTCATCGCGAAGCGCCTTACTCCAACGTAGGTCTGTATCTTCTGTATCCGACTGTACACCTGCGTCCAGTAATTCTCTTATAGGCTCTAGCATTGAGTAAGGAAGAGAAATATGGAAGTCTCCACCACCTCCATCTAGTTCTATATGAAATGAGCTAATAACGACTACTTCGGTAGGCGAAACGATATTCGCCATCGCGGGGTTAACCTCTGAATCTAAATATTCAAATGACACATCCATGACAGGTGCCCAAGCTTCTTTATAATCTTCAAAGATGATCTTGAGCAGCATTTGAACAATACGGCGTTCTGTCGGCGTAAACTCTCGCCCTTCAATTTTGGCATGGTAACGACCATCGCCACCAAAGAAGTTGTCCACCAAAATGAAAACCAGTCGCGCTTCCATAGTGATGAGGCCTGTCCCTTTGAGTGGACGAAACCGCACCATATTCAAACTAGTGGGTACAAACAAAGTATGAATATACTCACCGAACTTAAGCATTTGGACGCCATTGATAGACACTTCAGCAGTGCGTCTCATCATATTGAATAAACTGATCCGCATATGTCTCGCAAAACGTTCATTCACAATTTCAAGTGTTGGCATCCGACCACGAACAATGCGGTCTTGCGATGAAAAGTCGTATTGCAAGGCATTTGCATCCTCGCCCTCTTCACCTGTGGATACTTCATCTTCTTCGACTTCATCAACGCCATGGAGTAGCGCGTCGATTTCGTCTTGCGATAATAAGTCACTCACAATTTAGTCCTACTGCATTACAAAACCAGTAAACAGCACACGCTCTATCACCTTGCTGCCCTCAACGCCTTCCATTGCAGCTTGCACCTTGTCCAGTGCTGTCAAGCGCAGAGTCTCTTTGCCTGCACTCGTACTTAGTTCGTCTGCAGTAGTCGTCGAAAATACGCTCAATAAAGTCCCCTCAATAAGCGGGATATGCTTCTTAGCAACTTCTTCATTAACGTCTCCGCGCACCAAAAGTTGCACTTTAATTTGCACAATTCGGTCTCTACTCGCACCAGGCACGTTAAATACGAAAGGTCGCGGCATAGCAACATATAATGCACTACCCATTTCAGCTGAGTTTTGTTCGCTTAAGTCTTCCTGTACAGCGGTCGCTTCCTCTTCTAACGAAGCTTCCTCTTCTTCACCACCAGACAATAGGAAAAAGGCTGCTGCACCACCTAAAATAACCACCGCAGCAGCGATTATGATGATAAGTTTCTTCTTCGACCCACCCGTTTCTTCTATTTCTAAATCGGTTTCTTCTGCCATATGTGCGCTTCTATAACTCAATAATCTTTTCTAATAATAGCAGTTGTTAAGCATAGTAATCTATCGCCGAATCACTTTGTTTTCTGCTAGTCACTGATTGTTCTTTATTATTTTGCGCTTCACTGCCTTCATTAGCAAGTTTTCCATGACCATTTTGCTCATTCCCTTCGTTGTCGCTGTTGCCTTCGGACTGTTGTTGAATATTACTTTCCCCTAATTCAATGCCTTGTTCCTCTAGCATTTCTCTCAGTTTAGGCATAGATTCTTCCAGCAGCTCCTTAGCTTGTTGGTTTTGAACAACAAAGTTTATTTGTGCCTGTTCAGCATCTGAGCGAATACGGATTTGCATACTGCCCAGTTCAGCAGGGTCAAGACGTATCTCAGCCTCTTTATTATTTAAGTTAATCATCATGTTAACTTTATCCTGCAACATTTTTGCGGCATCATTTCTTGCTAGATTCAACGCCTGTGTTACGGCTGGATCAGCCTGTAATTTAGCCTGCGCTGTCACTTGTTGTTGCACAGTTTGCTGACTCTGACGAGACTGTTCAACCTGATGGATCACTTGTTCAAATTCTTCTTTGCTCTGTATTTGCTCTGTGCCTAAAGAGCGGATCGCTTTGAAGATATTTTCCACATTTGCGCTAGCGGTTTGGCGCTGGTTGCTACCCGAATTTTGCGACTGTTCACTATCGGTATCAGATGTCATCTCTTGTGACTCATCACTTGGTGCTACCTCAACATTTTGTTTAGGTGACTCTGCAGTTGTTGTTTCTTTGGTTGAAACAACTTTTGTTGAATTATACGTTACTTCTGGTTTAGCAGCTTGAGGTGTCTTCACATCGCTAACTAAGCTATCCAACTTAGATTGACTTTCAACAGTCTTGTCTGGCTTTTGCCCTACGACTGCAACATTTTGTGCCTGTGCTGTCCCTGCTTCACCCTTGCTAGCTTCTCCTACTGGTTTGCCAGTTACCATTGCATATAGCGTACTTTCTATTCGCTTTACTTGGGGATCTGCTGCTTTGTCGCTATTGATACTTTCTTTGAGCGCCACTTCTAATTGTTTTTTCTCTTGAGGGCTCAGCTGTTCGACCATGGCTTTTAAGTCGGATATGGACTTGTTACTCATATCAGCGGGAATACGCTGCATAGCACTAGCTTCTGTGTTTTTACCCATATTCACAGCTGCTGGTTGTTCATCTGTTTGTTGTGTTGAATTCTGAGTAGATGCAGGCTCTCGGGCTTGTAACAGCGCTTTTTTAATATCAGCTGCTAACTGAGTTGTTTCAGCTTGAGGGCCAACTTCTGGTTGCTTAACAGGCTTTGTTAGATGCTCTGTAGACTCGCCATTGACATTCGATGCAACACTTGGTTTCTCTGCACTTTGGGACACTTGAGTGGCTTTTTCATCAGCTTGTTGCTGGGCTATTGCCTCTTGGCTTGCCGCATTTTTATTGTGTAAAAACCATTCCCTCGGCTTAATTTCACCGTTAAATGCTTCTACTTTTGAGTTTAAGTTTTTGCCGCGTTCAAGTTGGTCATTATTCGTTTGGCTCGCTTTAGCGTCAGTTGGCTCCTTTGAGCCAATAATTGGGCCTTCAGAGTATCTAGGACCTGGCTCTGTCGCTTTGAAGGCTTCTACATGAGTTTGTTTAGTTTTTGCAGCTTGCCCCTCTTCTAAGCCACTTTTGCCGGTCACCTTAACACCATCCGTTTCAACTTGCGGCTCTTCCCCTTGCTTAACTATCGGACCAATTAAATCAATCGGACCTTTTTTAGTCTCTTTGGCTATTATGTCGGGAGCAACAATTTCAACCTTTCCGGCATGATCCTGCATAGATTTTGGCAGTGCCCCGACGTGATGTTCAACATCTGTCTTTTGGTTGTTTGAGGCAGTAATTTGAGATAGCAAACTATCAGGGCTAGTTGACTTTGATTGGTCTTGCTCTCCTGCTGACTTTTCAACTTGCAACATGACATCTGGGCCATTTTTTGGTTTTGGCAAGTGTGAGTCATCTAGTTTAAGGCGTTCATCTGGGCCGATGTGGTTGGGGTTGTCAACACTATTGACGTGCTGCTCTTCACTACTCTCTTCGCTTTTTGTAGTGAAAAATCCGCGTAAAATCTCTTTACTGCCTTCATTGTCAGTACTGGCTCTTTTTTCCTGCTCCTGCTCATTCGCCTGCGCCATAATGGCCATAAACTTCTGATCATCTTGGTTTTCTTCAGTCTGTCGATGTTGAGGTGAAACTGTTTTGTTTAAACCTACATCTAGCGAAACATTAGCCATACTCTCACCTTTTCATGTGGCAATTTAAAACCGCTTGCCTACTTCAAATACTATTATTTCCAAAAAATGCAATTTTCAAGCCACTAATTGAGCAGTTTATTGCGCATAAATATATTAGTCGCAAATTCATCGAGCATTTTTTGCTCTGCTTTTGCTTCTAATCTTTGTTTTTCATCTTGTTTTTTCTCAATCAGCTTAGCGATCGCCTTTACTTTTGCCTGCTGAGATAGCCACAGCTTTCTTCGCTGCTCAACAACTCGTTTTGCAGTTGCAACCGTATTCGCTTGTTGTTTGATGGCCTCTTCAATTTTATTTATGAAGCTATGATATTGGGTAAACCCGCTACTACTTAGCCCCTGCTGCGCCTTTGTATGCAGTTGTTGTGTATATTCCAAGCGAAAATCATTTAACCCTTTGAGCTTCTGTTGATTCTCATTCAGGCTATTTTCGGCTTGTACAAAATTAATTCTCAGTGAATCTTCTTTATCTGTTTCAAGCTTATGTAACAAAGATAATTTATCTGCAGCCATTAACCTTGTCCTAGTATTTGTGATAAGCCTTGTAAGCACTCATCATAGTTAAGTACATCTTTCATACCTTGTTGCAAGAACCCATTTACAGTCGGCATCATCGCTATCGCTTGATCTAACATAGGATCACTCCCTTTTTGGTATGCCCCTAGGGTGATCATGTCTTTGTTCTGTTGATACATTGAATAAACCTGCTTCAGTACTCTTGCTTGCTGCATATGCGTATCTGATACAACTTGAGGCATAACACGACTAATGGACTTTTCAATGTCGATAGCGGGATAGTGCCCGCTATCAGCCAGTTCTCTAGACAATACAATGTGGCCATCAAGAATTGCCCGTGCTGAGTCTGCAATTGGATCTTGCATATCATCCCCCTCACTAAGCACAGTAAAAAATGCAGTAATTGAACCCTGCCCTTCACCTCCGTTACCTGCTCGCTCTACCAGAGCTGGTAACTTGGCAAATACAGAAGGCGGATAGCCCTTTGTTGCAGGCGGCTCACCAACAGCCAAAGCAATTTCACGTTGCGCCATTGCATAACGTGTTACCGAATCTAAAAGTAATAAAACGTTTAGTCCTTGATCTCTAAAATACTCGGCAATGGTGACTGCACTTTCACAGCCTTTTAACCTCATCAAAGGAGATGCATCTGCTGGTGCGGCGACAACGACAGAACGACGGCGACCTTCGGCACCCAGTATGTCATCTATAAACTCTTTAACTTCTCGCCCCCGCTCTCCGACTAGGCCTACCACGATGACATCTGCTTCACTGCCTCGCGTCATCATGCCAAGCAGTACCGACTTACCCACACCACTACCAGCAAACAGTCCCATCCGCTGCCCCTGTCCAACTGTGATGATGGAATTTATCGCTCTAACTCCCACATCCATTGGCTCTTTAATTGGTCTTCTTGCAAGGGGGTTTATGGGGGCTTGTGCGAATTTCAGTCGTGTATCGGCTTGAATTGCACCTAAGCCATCTAAAGGTCTACCTAAACCATCAACGACCCGGCCTAATAACCCCATACCAACAGGCAAGCCCGCTTCTTTAACTTGAGGAATAACCCGTGCGCCAGGTAAGACACCTGATATACGATCATTTGGCATGAGATACAGAACATCATTATTGAAACCTATGACTTCAGCATCAATAAAGCCATTTATTGTTTCAATCTTGCACTGGCTGCCTACTGCAGCATTTAAACCTTTCGCTTCTAGGGTCAGCCCAACAACACGTGTTAGGCTCCCCGCAACGGCAACACCGAAAGGGTGAATATGTTTTTGATACTTATTTAAACGTTGTGCAAACGACTGACTTTGTGATTCAAGATCTGACATGACACATGATGCGGTTATTCTTAGATACCGCTATCATGCAAAAACTTTTCCAATATTTCAGTTAGGCGCGTTTTTATTGTTAAATCGATAGAAGAGATAGGCGATTTTATTTCACATCCACCGCGTTCGAATGTTGGCTCAGGGATCAGTTGCCATTGCTGCTTTTGTATCATTTCTGCGCCGTACGCCTCTTCCACTAGCGCCAAGTCTTCTGGGTGAAGATGTACTTTTAACTGTACCTCTGCAATTGGCAGCGCATCCAAACCTTTTTTCAACGCTTGAAGAATTAAACTAGGATTGGCTTTAATTTCATGAAAAGTGATTTGTTGCGTCAATAAACTGACAAGTTCTATCAATTGCTTTTCACACGCCTCATCAACTTGCTTCAGTGGGTCATGCATCTTTTCAATCAGAGAGGATAACGTGTGTAGCCTTTCTTCCACCAAGGGCTTAGCATCTTCAAGGCCCTGTTGTTTACCGATCTCAAGTCCCTCTTTTTGACCCGCTTCGTTTCCTTCTTTAGCGCCTTTTTCAAAGCCTTCTATGTATCCTTGTTCGTGACCCTGTTTGAGGCCCTCATCATAGGCATCTTGGCGGATTTGTTCTAACTCTTCAAGCGTCAGAGTGGGGATTTCTGGCTCAACTGCTTCAGGTTCAACATTGCGCTCGGTTTTGGTGTATAGCTCTTCTAGGGGCGTACCCATCGCTGTTGAACGCCCCGACAAACCACTCAGATCCTCTTTCACATCTGGAATGGGCCAATCTTCTAAGTGCTCTAATAATGCATCGACTGCATCACCTTGCACGGGTCTGCCGCGTTGTAACTTAGGTTCAGACATGGTTTATAAGAACTCCTCACCGCCACCGCCGCCAAGCATGATCTCTCCTGAGTCAGCCAAACGTCTTGCTGTTGCTAATATTTCTTTTTGTGCCGCTTCTACTTCACTAATACGAACAGGTGGCATTGCTTCAAGGTCATCTGCCATCATTTCTGCGGCACGCTTCGACATATTGCTAAGGATCTTGTCTTTCAAGGAGTCATCAGCGCCTTTAATGGCCTTCATTAACACATCCTGCTGCACCTCGCGTAATATTGCCTGAATACCTCTGTCTTCAACATCCATTAAGTTTTCAAACACGAACATAAGGTCTTGGATCTGCTGCGACATTTCTTCATCATGTTCGCGGATAGAATCCATTAACTGACCTTCCACGTTCGTATCAAGGTAGTTCATGATGTCAGCAGCCGCTTTCAAGCCACCCATCTTCGCAGCCTGTGCCCCAGCTTGCCCTGCAAACTGTTTCTCCATAATTTCGTTTAGCTCTTGCAATGCAGCTGGTTGTACTTCTTCCAAGTTCGCAATACGCATTGTTAAATCAAGTCGTACTTTCTCAGTAAACTGCGACAAAATTTCCGCAGATTGCTCCGGCTCTAAATACGACAAAACGATAGTTTGGATCTGAGGGTGCTCATTTCGAATGATATTTGCAACCTGCTTAGAGTCCATCCATTTCAATGAATCTAAACCCTTCGCGCCTGAGCCCATGACAATTTGGTCAATTAAGCTCGCGGCCTTATCTTCACCCAACGCAGCCGTTAATGCCTTTTTAATGAAGTCTTCTGATTGGAAACCTATGGTACTAAAGCTTTGAATTTGTTCGATGAACAGATTATGTACCGCACTAATTTTAGATTGCGACAGGTCATCTATCGCGGCCATAGCCATACCGACTTTTTGCACTTGCTTAGGCTCTAAGTGCTTTAAGATTTGCGCCGCATCTTCCTCTGTTAGGCTCAGAAGCAAGATGGCTGCCTTGTCGACACCATCTAGCTTCTCAACATCGAATGTTGGGGGCAGTTGTTTTTGTTCTTCATCACTCATCTTCAGTTAACCACGCTTTGACCACTTGTGAAGAAAGCTCTGGTTCATTTGCTACCAATGCACGAACCGCTTTCAATAGATCTTCATCTCCATGTAAGTCTGGCAATTGTAATGTACCATCCGAGGAGAAGCCAACAGCTGATTCATCAAAGTCATTACTTAACATATCTAAAGTACTATCTCCTAAGTCTACACCAGCAGTAAGTGCATCCTCATCGTAGTCCTCAAGTGTATCATCTGGGTAAATAAGTCTTTTCAGCATAGGGCGAACTACTGCCATTATCAATACAATGATAACCAAAGCACCTGCTGCTAAACGGGCAACTTTCATAAACCACTCTTGTTCCCACAGTGGTTGCTCTGATGCCTCTAGAATATCTTCACGTACAAACGGAACAGTAACAACCTCTAGCGCATCACCTCGCTGCATATCGAAACCAACACCACCTTGCAGTAAACGACGAATGTTATTTAATTCTTCTTGAGCGCGGGGCACCATGGAAACATTGCCTTCTGCGTCCGCTTTTGCGACATAATCGACTGCTACTGAGACACTGATCCGACGGATCACGCCAGTTTGTTGACGCTTATGAGAAATCGTTGTATCCAGCTCGTAATTGCGCGTAGCCTCTTTTTGCGAACGACTCGGAGTCGTGCCTTTACCGCTGCCACCAGCACCTGCTACTTCAGGAATATTCGAGTCCATCGGTGGCTGATTACTCAACGCACCTGGGATACCTGCGGTTATCCCGCCAATGTTACTCTCTTCAAAAGTGGTTTCGCTGCGCACTGCAGGTAAGTCAGGGTTAAAGCGCTTTTGCGTTTCTTCAACCGCACTAAAGTCCATGGTCAAGTCAACTTGTGCTGTGAAATTGCCCAGCCCAACAACCGGGATCATAATGCTGTCTATTTTAGATAGATATTCAGATTCACGTTTGCGTTCAATTTCATATTCTTTGCGTGAGCGAGCAGCCAATGAATCTTGAGAACCTGAATTGAGCAGTCGACCATTTTGGTCAGTCACAGTAACACGTGATGGCTCTAAGCCCTGTACCGCGGACGCGACGATATCTACAATTGAGTCAACCTCTTCACCATCTAGTGTACGGCCGCGTTTCATTGTTAATACCACAGTCGCTGAAGGCTTTTTCTCTCTGCGAGCAAATACATTCTCTTTAGGTATCGCCAACAATACTTTTGCACGATTGATGTCTTGCAACTCTTCAATTGTGCGAGCTAGCTGCTGCTCTCGGCTATGCTTTAGTCGCTCTCTTTCAAGACGTTGACTCACACCAAAACCCATATCTTGCATTAAGATATCTGCGCCTGACGACGGTGATTGTGAAAACCCATCTCGCGCCATTTTTAATTTGATATTTTGGTAGTCCGATTCGGCAACCATGATGGTATTGCCTTCAAGGTCATACTCAATTTTTTGCGCGTCTAAAAAGTCTAGGGTTTGCACCAATTCATCAGTGGGATATTGACCCAGCGGACGCATATCTGGCTGACGCGCCCAAATGATGATGAAAACAGCGATTGCCAAGCAAATTGCCAGTGCGATGACGAGCGTAACTTGACGTAGCATATCAACGCCGCTCAAAGCGCTAAAATAGCCAGACTTTTGCTCTTGCTGGGTGTCTGCGCCTTCAGCTACAGCACCTGCTTGGTTGTCTGAAAGTGCTAAATCTGTCGTTTGATTCGTAGCCACAGTTACTCTCCAATCATCTCTTCAATTATACCGGCATGCTCATGATATCTTTGTAAGCTTCTACAAGTTTATTACGAACTTGTACAGTTGCTTCAAAAGCGACCGATGATTTATTTTTTGCAATCATCGCCTCTGCCAAAGAGACACTGCGATCTCCCATTTCAACGGCTGTCACTTTTTCTTTTGCGTCTCTTTGCAACCCGGCCACTGTATTCAATGCATTTTGCAGTACGTCACCAAACTGTGCCGTTGACGTAGCAGCACTTTCTTGAATAGGCGGCTTCGCCTGTGGTTGAACTCGGCCCGCTTGCGCTGCCATAGATTGCATTTCTTGATATAGACTGGTGTTTTGAATTTTCATGTCGCTCACCCTGTAAATACTCTTACACTGGATAAAGCACTAATCATGCCAACTTTTAAGCCTTTAATTTCAAAAGGTTACAAGTTAATTTGGAGGGGCAATATTTTGACAGGTTATAAAGCAACCAGTTGATAACTGGTTGCTTTATATAAATTAGGCTGGAACTGGTAATCCTAAATCTCGCATTTTAGCTAATTTATATCTTAGCGTTCTGGGGCTTATTCCGAGTATTTCCGCTACGTCCTTACGCTTACCGTTACAACGCGTTAATGTATCCAGAATAATTTGATGTTCCTTGTCTTGGAGCTCTTCTTTGTAGCTCAGGCTATCTACTGGTGTTGTATGGTTTTGCTCTTCAACAGGCTCTACTTTAAAAGGAGATGCATCCAATTCAACTGGATTTGGGTTGAGGATGGTTTCTCCTGAAGCTTCAATGGGAATCAAATTTTCAATAAAAACATCCGCATCAGATACTTCATTGCCTTGTTGTAGAATAAGGGCACGCTGAACTACGTTATCGAGTTCCCTAACATTACCCGGCCATGCATGTTGCAATAATTTTTGCTGAGCAGCCACAGTAAGCTGAGGTGTCGGCTGGTTGGACTTTTGACAATGTCTGTCCATTAAATGCATCGCCAAAGGCACAATATCTGCGGCTCTGTCTTTCAATGGTAGCCATGTTAACGGAAATACATTCAGGCGATAGTATAAATCCTCACGGAATTTGCCTTCTGCAACCGCATCTTTTAAATCTCGGTTACTGGTTGCCAAAACTCTGACATCCAATTCAATGGTTTTCCTACCACCTAGCCTTTCAACTTCACGCTCTTGTAATACACGGAGCAGCTTAGCTTGCAGACCAAGATCCATTTCAGTGATTTCGTCAAGTAAAATAGTCCCCTTTTGCGCTTGCTCAAATTTACCTGGACATGCTTGAATCGCCCCGGTAAAGGCACCTTTTTCATACCCGAATAATGTTGCCTCAAGCATGTTTTCAGGTATTGCAGCACAGTTAATTGCAACAAAAGGTTCGCTCTTTCGCTCAGAGTTGTCATGGATATAACGTGCCAAAACTTCTTTACCTGAGCCACTTGGACCCAACACCATGACACTGGCATCTGACAACGCCACTTTTTTGGCGAGATTCAAAAGCTGCAAGCTTTTTTCATCTGCAACAATTGGCCCATCCGTTTCTTTCTCTTTCTCTGGCATATAACGGCTGACCATATTGAGTAGCACCTCTGGCGCAAATGGCTTAGCCATGTAATCAATGGCACCCAAGCGCATTGCTTCTACAGCATCATCAATGGTTGCATAAGCCGTCATCATCAATACCGGTAAATTTGGAAAGTTCAGTTTAATACTTTTGAGCAAGTCAATACCGCTCATCTGACCCATTTGAACATCACTGACAACCAGTGAGAAACTCTGCTGTTTTAGCAATATCATTGCTTGCTCAGCGCTATCAGCCTCAACACAATCAATACCGGCGAGCTCTAAAGTATCCAAAAGTGCTTCACGTAAACCTGCGTCATCTTCAACGACTAGAATTTTATTGCTCATACAACCTCCTGAAGTTGAGTATGTTGAGAAATGGGTAATAGCATACTGAAGCATGCTCCTCCGTTTTGCGCGTTGTTCACTTCAACGCGCCCTTTATGCGAATTGGCTACTGAGCTAACAACTGCTAACCCCAACCCAGTACCCTGTGATTTGGTAGTAAAAAATGGTTCAAATAGTTTATCGGCTACCGTCATATCCACGCCCGGGCCGTTGTCACACACAGAGATCCGCACTAGGTCTTCTTCGTCTCTCACTGCACTCAAGGTAATTTGAGCACCGGAGCCAATAACCTGCACACTGTTGTGAATAAGATTCTGAATAGCGCTAGCAAGTGCTGTTTTATTGCCGATAATTTCTATATCCGGATCAGGTAAATTAACCTCTAGCTCTGCATTATTAAGCGATAACATGGCATCAGATCCCGCTTTTACTTCATTGAGTAATTGTTGCATAGAGACCTGCTCAATCACTTGTTGCTCACCACTTTTGGCAAATAACAACATGTCGTTGACTTGATTTTCGAGGTCTTTAAGACGCGACATTAATTTGTTATGAAACTTTTCGCGGGATTTAGCAGGCAAGTTTTCACTGCCTAGGTTCGCGCCGTAAAGCATAGCGGCTGAAAGCGGAGTACGGACTTGATGCGCAAGTGATGCAACCATCTTACCTAATGCACTTAAGCGTTGCATATGGGCAACACGCGCCTGCAAACGTCGCGTTTCAGTTAAGTCTGTCATTAGAATCAATTGGCCTGGCTCTGGCGTTAGGGCTGTGATCTCAAGTTTGATCAAACGGCCGTCACGCAGTGATACCTCATGACCATCATCTTGTTGCGGACTAAAAGAACGTTGAATGATGTTAAACCATTTTTCGCCCTCAAGCGGTTCGCCAAGCATATCTTTGGCTATCTGGTTTGCTTTGGCAATCATGCCCTGCCCATCTAATACAACTATGCCTGCGGGCATAGTGTCAACCAAATGGCTCAACCAACTTGCCTGCTGTCGCAAATCACTCAGCTCACCAATATACGCTTCTTGCAGCAAGCAAGGATTAAATTGGTTTTCTGGCACAAATTGTGGGTTTATCACTTTCGCTAACGCCATGACACTACTCTCATGAATCTTCCTAACATGAACAAAGCAAATGGCGTGCCAAGTTTATTTTTCAATAATTACAGCATGTTAGATTGAATTTTTAAGCAGACAAAACTTTGACACAGCCTTATGTAGTCAAATCATGTGCCATATTTTAAGAGGAGTTATAGATGAAATGCACAGAAGTAAACACAAAATAGGGCTGAACTCAGTCAGCCCTTTTTCGGGTCAATTTAATAGCTAATATTGGTGTATCCTTGGGCTACCATTTCCGCCAAGTACGCTCTTGTAGAAGCTGATAATGGACTATAAATTAAAGAAATCTGTGCTTCTTTATTGTTGATCCCGTCTATGCCTGACACTCTATTCATATATGAAAAGCCGCCATAAAAAGACTCTAGGCTGGTTAAGTTCTGAAAGTCGAACTGCGTCACTAATGTACCGTCGATACTCATTGACTTAATTTGATTGTGTTCTGGTATTTCAATACTAGTAATCTTTGTATTTGATAACCCTATTGACTCAACCTCAGGGAAGTTGTCCAAACTCACGCTGTTTAAGTCGCTATTTGATGCATATAGACTAGTTAGCTTTGGCGCATTAAACTGCGCAAGACTAGTTAATTTACTATATGAAAGATCAAGTACTTCCAAAACCTGCTGTGCTTGTGTGTCAATGTTTAATGCCAAGAATGGGTTGCCACCTATATGTAATTGTTTTAAGTAAGGAACACCAGTTACCTCAAGCGAAGAGATATCGTTTGCACGTAAATCAATATACTCGAGAAACTCGCTGATACCTGTGGAGAAACTTGTGAGGGAATTATCTGACAACTCAAGATGCGTGATATTTGGTAATTGTGTATTCCAAGATTTAAGATTGTTTTGAGACAAAACAAGTGTTTTAAGGTTGTCCGCCCCATTCAAATCAATTGCTGATAATTGGTTTTGATAAGCGCGGAATTCAGTGATTGAACTTACATTACCAATTGCAATCGAGGATATTTGGTTGTGCGAAATTTCGACTACCTCTATGTTCTCTGCATTTGATATATCTAGCTCTACCAATTCATTGCCAAATAAATTAACTGTTTTCAAACTTTTATTGTTAGCTAAATTTATACTTTTCAAGCCGATGCTAGCCAAGCTAACGTCGCTTAATTCCGGTACTTGAGAAAAGTCTAAACTCTCTATACTACCTCCACTGATACTAAAGCTCGTCATGGCTTTAAAGTTGCTTGGCTGTAGCTCGTTCAAGTTCGTACTCTGTAAATCAAGGGTAGTAATTTTATTATTTGCATTCACACTGAGAGAAACAAGCGGGTTTGACGCCAAATAAAGGGCAAAAGACAATTTACTATTTTTAGACAAATCTAATTGGCTTAACTTATTTTGAGATGCAAATAGAGAGGTTAATTCGGTGTTGTTAGACAAATCAAGTGTAGCAATCTTATTGTCTGAAACACTGAGGCTTGTCAGCATAGTTAAATGCGATACTGAAAGTGATTCAAGACTGTTGCTAGAAGCATGTAATTCCACAATACTGTCCGCTCCAGATATATCCAAAGAAGATAACTGATTGTCGTATAGCTCCAATGTCGTTAGCTTGTCAAAGTTTGTTAAATTTAGTTCAGTTAAAAAGTTATTGTTTAATCTGAGCTCTTCAAGGTTATTAGAACCAGAAAGGTCAATGGACTTTAGCTTTGCATAAGATGCATCTAAGTAAGCTAGTTTAGGTTTATTTGTTAACCCATTGACTTCAATTGTGCGGTCATAAAAAGAGCCAATATTGACATAGTCTAGATTTGTATTTTTACTAAAATCCATATATTCAAGCGGCACCGCCGTTAGGTTTATCGTTTTTAACTTAATTTGATTACTCAGATCAAGCGTGCTCAAACCTTGATACTCAAGCACTATTTCTAATAGTTCATCATTATTCTTGAGATCTAAAGCTGTTAGTACCCCTTCACACCCTTGGCTCTTATAACAACCAGGTACCCTTAAAAATGTCAAAGGTGATGCGTCTGGTAGTATTAGTTCGGTGAGAGGCAACCAAAGTAATTCAACACGCTCCAAACTACTTGTTTTGCTGAGATCTAAGCTCTTTAAATTCCCTTCATTGATGTAAATATCTCGTAGAGCAGAATTGTCCGCCAAGGTTAATCCAGAAAGGTCAGCATTGAATAGGCGAATTGTTTCTATACTGGGAGCACGGGATAAATCAACCTTGCCAATCGGTTTAAGCGTATCGTTTGAAATTTCAAAATATCTGAGTTTTTCGCTGCCCAATAATTTTATATCGCCTTTCAATTCACTATTTCTGAGAGTAAGTTCTGTTAGTTCTGTCAAATTCTCAATACCATCCAACGACACAACACCCTCACAGTGTATTGCAGTTAGATCAGACGAATATATGTAGCCATCGACACAAGTAGCAAAAGCAGCATCTTTAATATTAAACATCTCAGAGAGCTTCATACCATTGTCTTTGGCTATGAATGGCAGGTCTAATGAGCGTTGGACTTTGTTGCCAGATTCTTCAACAATCCATGAGACTAACAAACTTGCATCAGTATCACTCGTTAACTCCGGGACTGAAAAGGACAACGATTTTGCAGTAGTATCGAGTGACACCTGCTCAAAGTAAGCGATCTCAGGGATAGAAATTGACGCTTTGAGTTCGCTCATACCCTTTTCATCACCCGAAACGTTATAAGTCACTGTATATGTATGTAACTCAACATAACTACTGCCTAGCTGCGCTGTGACATCAGCCGGGGCAAGTTTATTATCTGTTCCTTGGCTCGCGTTATTTGATGTACTAGGGCTTTCACTTCCGCCGCCCCCACCACATGCAGTCAGTGCAACTGCAAACAGGGCAACTAAATAATTCTTCATTTTATTACCTTTATGAAATATAAAAAATAGAAAACGCTGCAATTATATACCGAAATTAGGGATAAACACATTTCTATCGAGAGTTTATTAACATATACATAAACAATGTCTTATATCTAAATACACCTATGAATTGTCAAAGCATCAGTTAAAATATTAATAGAGAATGTATAACGTTTCCCCGGACGAAATATGTGTAAAAGATGCCTATGGCTCGATGAGAGCAAACCCGACTATGTGGCCTATCATGATGATGAGTGGGGCGACCCTATATGGGACGACAATAAACTATTTGAGTTTATCACCTTGGAGTCTGCTCAAGCTGGGCTCAGCTGGTATACGATTTTAAAAAAGCGTGCGAATTATAGAGACGCATTTCATGATTTTAATGTTCAATTAGTTGCGAATATGAATGAAGGGGATGTTGAACACTTGATGCAAAACCCTGGTATTGTTCGAAATAAAGCAAAAATAGTCGCCACCATAAACAATGCGCAGCGCTTTATTGAAGTACAACAAGCCTACGGAAGCTTTGCCAAATATCAATGGGAATTTGTCAATTTCACTCCCATTGTTAATGACATTAAAAGCAAAGAAGATTACCCAGCTACCAGTGAAATAAGTATTCGATTTGCGAAGGATTTAAAAAAGAAAGGTTTTAAGTTTTTAGGTCCTACTACTGTATATGCACATATGCAGGCATGTGGCATGGTCAATGACCATGATAACGACTGCCATAGAAAACAGCCGTTAATTGACAAGTTGGCAACGCTAGATTTAGCCAATAAGCTAAACTAGCGCCTAGAGTACAACCTTAGTCTCTATTAAGGTTGTACTTTTTCATTTTCTCAACCAAAGTAGTGCGCCTCACACCCAAAATTTCAGCAGCGCGTGCCACAACGTAGTCATATCGCTCAAGCGCTTGCGTGATCAGGCTTATTTCCAATTCAGCCAAATAATCCTTTAATTCAATTCCCTCGTCTGGCAATAGACCAAGCATGGGTTGATCAGGTGCGACATCAACATCTTCTTCTTCAAAGTCGCTAAAGCCCTCGCTGAAAAGCTCGTTGAACGCATCTTTCTCCATCAGCTCTTCTGGGTATTCAGGCTCGAATGCTTCTACTTCAATATAACGGTATTTTGATGGTAAATCAGTGACATCCACCAGCTTATCTGGAAACATAATGGCCATACGTTCTACCAAGTTAGCCAGTTCTCGAATATTGCCTGGCCACGCATGAGATTTAAGGCTTTCGATTGCTCGATCAGTAAACTTAACAGCTTTATTGCCTTGCTCAGTCACTCTTCGTAAAAGCTCTTTAAGCAATAAAGGGATGTCGTCAACACGTTGGCTCAAAGATGGATTTTCAATTGGGAAAACATTTAAGCGATAGAAGAGATCCTCACGGAATTTGCCCTCTTCAATCATATGCTCAAGATTTCTGTGTGTAGCGGCGATGACTCTGACATTTGCTTGAATAGGTTTAGTACCACCCACTCGCTCGTAGCTTCGCTCTTGTAATACACGCAGTAACTTTACCTGCATTTGCAGTGGCATATCACCAATTTCATCTAAAAACAGCGTACCGTTTTGAGCGAGCTCAAAGCGACCCTTTCGAGCTGAGATCGCACCTGTAAATGCGCCCTTCTCATGACCGAACAATTCACTTTCAAGCAGTTCACCGGGAATGGCACCACAGTTGACCGGTACAAATGGGCCAGAAGATCGATTTGAGAGCAAATGAACATTGCGCGCCACCACTTCTTTACCCGTACCAGACTCACCTAAGATCAAAACGTTGGCATCTGTTTTGGCAACTTGTGAAATTAAAAAGCGCACATCCTTAACTGCTTCAGTATCACCAACTAGGCCATCAAAAGACTTTGCATCTCTGCCTTGGTTTGTTTGGCCTGGTAGCAAACTCAAATATTGCTGACAGTCGTGAAGTAACTGCATTGTCACATCATGGCTAAACGGCTCACTGATTAAACCAATCACATTTGCAAGAGACAACAAAGGCCTGAGAGTTTCACCTACTAGAATAAAAGGCTGGGCAGGCAAGCTTTTTATATGGCGCTCATGATCCAATCCTTCGAGTGCACCCAATACAACTTTACATTCTTGATATTTTTTAACCAACTCGGGAGAAAATTCTGATTCAACCACGACACGAGCAGGTTGTCCACAAAATGAAAGTGCGGCTGCTAGTCCAGAGGCGCGATTATTGTTGTTATCGATGATCAGTATCATTTGGACTGGATCCGAGAGTATTTATAAGTCTATGGTTATGATTGTAAGGGAGTATAATAGGGATGCAATACCTAAGTGGCATTTTATTGACGTAAACGCCAAATAAATGCCACGGGGTATGTTTCAAATCAATACAATAGTATTAATTTTTACTGTAGTAGTCCAAGTACTGACGACGCAGACTGATTAGCTTGGCCTCGAAGTGCAATGGATGCCTGAGACAAAATATCGTTTGCAGTTCTTTCAGCAGTAGCTTGTGCAAAATCAGTGTCGGCGATGCGACTTTGACTTTCAGCAATTCTGTCACTTTGGTTACCTAAACCGCGAATCGTGCTATCTAACGTATTTTCAAAAGCCCCCAATTGTGAGCGCTGTGTATTAACGTCTTTTGCAACTTGATCTGCAGCGGTAATGGCGGCTTGTGCACCCGCTTGAGTTGAAATATCAACACTTAAGATACCTGCGGCGACAGTTCCATCAGTTGGCGTGAAACTTTGGGTTGTATTTGCATCCGGACCAACCTGAAAACTGGCCTGTTGTCCGTCAAATAATGGATCACCACCAAATGTTGTATTTTCGAAAGTCTCTGTAATTTGCGTTTGCAGCTGTGACACTTCATCTTGAAGCGCTTGTCTATCGCTGTCAGTTAACGCTCCACTACCAGCTTGCAGAGATAATTCCCTGATCCGGCCGACAGCATCGTTAACACCAGACAATGCTGAGTCGGCTGTTTGAGAATATGAAATGCCGTCATACGCATTTCGGATTGATTGGTTATACCCCTCTTGTTGAGAGGTTAAACGATTAATAATCTGCAGCGCTGCTGCATCATCAGCCGCTGAGTTTACCTTTTTACCCGTCGCTAGTTGCTGGTTTAATTTATTATTCGTTTGCTCAATCCGGTTAAAGAAAGAGTTACTCGGTGAATTGACTTGCATGACACCTTCCTCCGCAATACCCATTGTTCCAGTCTACGCCTATTAGTGCAAAAAGTCACCTATAGCTTAAAATTCACTACTCAGTCCCTGTTAAATACTGCAAAAAATAAAAAAGTGATATAAAGTATTGAGTAATCACTTTTTTTAGGATGCAGGGGCAAAATCTTTACCTAATACTTTTTTCCATAGTGTAAAGAAATGATTGCACCTTTAGATGGGTAAAATATGTTTGATAACAAAACAATCTTGATTACTGGCGGAACTGGCTCCTTCGGTAAGAAATACGTCAAAACTCTGCTTGAAAGGTATCGCCCTAAAAAGATTATAGTTTTTTCTCGCGACGAACTAAAACAATTCGAAATGCAGCAAACTTATAATGCCTCGTGTATGCGATACTTTATCGGTGATGTCCGAGATAGAGAAAGACTACGCAGAGCCATGCAAGGCGTAGATTACGTTATTCATGCAGCGGCATTGAAACAAGTACCTGCGGCTGAATACAACCCAATGGAATGCATAAAAACAAATATAAATGGCGCAGAAAACGTGATCGAGGCCGCCCTCGATTGTAATGTCGATAAGGTTATCGCGCTCTCCACCGATAAAGCTGCAAATCCAATCAATTTATATGGCGCTACAAAATTGGCTTCGGACAAGTTATTTGTCGCAGCGAATAATATTGCAGGTGGACACAAGACAATGTTTTCGGTGGTTCGCTATGGCAATGTCGTGTGCTCGAGAGGTTCAGTCGTACCCGTTTTCCAAAATTTTATTGACGAAAATAGAGATCATATTCCAATTACCCACCCAGATATGACTCGATTTTGGATAAGTTTGCAGCAAGGCGTTGATTTTGTTCTTAAGAATTTTGAACGTATGTTAGGTGGCGAAATCTTCGTTCCTAAAATTCCATCTATCAAAATAACCGATTTGGCAACCGCTATGGCGCCCAATTTGAAACAGAAAATTGTTGGGATCCGACCTGGCGAAAAGCTCCATGAAGTAATGTGCCCAGAAGACTTATCATTTGATACCTATGAATTTGATGATCACTTTGTCATCGCGCCGGGGATCAAATTCAGTAGTCGGACAAATAATTTCGACACCAATGCCCAAAATGAGAAAGGGAAGCCTGTACAGCCTGGGTTCGAATATAATTCTCTTTCTAACCCTGAGTACTTATCTGTGGAAGAAATTGTAGAATTTAATAAACAGGCTTTATTATGATCCCCTACGGAAAGCAAACGATATCACAACATGATATTGATGCTGTTGTAGATGTATTGCAGTCAGACTGGCTAACACAAGGGCCAAAAGTTCCTGAGTTTGAAAGAACTGTCTGTGAATATAGCCACGCCCAATATGGCACTGCGACCAACAGTGCTACCTCAGCACTGCATATTGCATGTCTCGCTTTAGAAGTCGGACATAACGATATTGTTTGGACCTCCCCTAACTCATTCGTAGCGTCGTCAAACTGTGCCCTGTATTGTGGTGCAAAAGTTGACTTTGTCGACATAGACGCAAATACCGGGAATATGTGTATTGATGCTCTGTCTAGCAAACTTAAGCATGCACGCACCAATAATATATTACCAAAGGTACTTATACCCGTTCATTTCGCCGGTCAATCATGCGATATGCAAGCCATTGCGCAACTTGCAGAACAATACGGCTTTAGTGTCATTGAAGATGCTTCACATGCTGTAGGTAGCAAATATCAAGATCTCCCCGTTGGCAATTGTCAGTTTTCCGATATCTGTATCTTTAGTTTTCACCCTGTGAAAATAGTGACTACTGCAGAAGGTGGTATGGCGCTGACCAATCAGCCTGAGCTCGATAAAAAACTCAAGCTCTTTCGCAGTCACGGAATTACAGCAGATAAATCACAATTGCAACAAGAAGCCGACGGCCCTTGGTATTACGAACAACAAGCACTGGGGTTTAATTACCGCATGACTGATCTACATGCGGCTTTGGGTATTTCTCAATTTTTGCAGCTTGACCAATTCGTCGCCACACGTAACCAATTGGCCAGTTATTACGACAAGCAGTTGAGCAACCACCCGAAAATTCAACCACTAGAGCAAAGCGAAAGTGTCTACAGTGCATATCACTTGTATGTTGTTAGAGTAGCATCTGCGACTGTTGATATTCACAGACAATTGGTTACACAACTGAGAAGTAAAAATATATTTTGCCACGTGCATTATATCCCTATTTACTTGCAACCTTATTATCAGGAACAAGGCTTCAAGGCCGGGTATTGTGCAAACGCTGAGGCTTACTATCACAGCGCGATTACTTTGCCTTTATTTCCAGCATTAACACAACAAGAACAAGAGTATATTGTCGAGACATTGACTGAATCACTCGCAGCCTTAGAAATACCAACTCAATAGGAAACACAGATGTCAAAACACTGTTTAAAACTCGCATTTATCGGTGGTGGTGCCAATTCAGCAGTGGGCTACGTGCATTTTTCTGCGGCGCAATTGGACAACAGATTCAAAGTGGTTGCGGGGGCTTTTAGTCGAGACAGTGAACACAACTTACTCACAGCACAACAGTGGGGTATCGAAGCCAAGCATACCTACAGCAACTGGCAAACCATGCTAGAACAAGAGCGGCACAATATTGATGCGGTGGTTGTTCTGACGCCCACACCTCACCACTTGGAAGTGCTTGAAACACTTTTTAAACTCAACATTCCAACCATTTGCGAGAAGTCTTTGGTGTGTGGAAGTGATGAAATGCAGCAATTAGCTAAATGCTATAACCCAAAAAAACACTTTTTGGCAGTCACTTTTAACTATTCTGGTTATGCCATGATTAGAGAGCTTAAGAGTTTAATTAAGTTAAATAAGCTTGGAGATATTCAAAAGATCCACCTTGAGATGCCACAAGAAGGGTTTAAACGTCCACCTGAAATTGCGGGTAAAGCATCTCCTCCCCAATCTTGGCGTTTGCAGGACTATGCCGTACCAACGATTTGTCTTGATTTAGGTGTACACTTGCATCACCTCTCAAGTTATCTGCTAGATTTGGAACCAACACAGACCAGTGCGCTGTATGCAACACACTCTCAGTACCCAAATTTGGTCGATGATGTGCAGATGTTGCTTAAATACCCAAACAACATTACTGGCAGTATGTGGATGTCAAAGACGGCCATCGGTCACAGAAATGGCCTTAAGGTAAGAGTGTATGGTACAGAGGGAAGCGCAACCTGGTATCAACTCAACCCGGATGAATTGGAGCTGTACTTTAACGATGGCCGCCGAGAAATATTAGACCGGGCTGGGCAGTGTCAGTACGCCCACCAGTTTAGATACAATCGAATGAAACCTGGGCACCCAACCGGATTTGTTGAGGCCTTTGCTAATTTATACACGGATATTCATCAAGCGCTGTGCAGCTATTTAAATTCAGAAGAAAACGCCAACGAGTATGTCTTTGGCTTTGATCAAGCACGGGACGGATTGGCATTATTTGAGGCTGCAACTCGCTCAAATCAGTCTGGAAGTTGGGAAGTCGTCAAATAAATTGGTTATCTAAGTGAAGGGCTAGCCCTTCACTTCGTTATTGATTTTGCAGTTTAACATCATTTCTGAGCACTTTACCCATTTGATTCCTAGGGAGTTCACTTAGACGTACAAACGTTCTCGGCTGCTGATAATCTGTCAGCTCCTGTAAGCACATTAACCGCAATGCTCTATCTATCGACGCTTCACCTTGCTGCTCGTAGACTACTTTAATGATTTCACCTAGCTGTGGCTCATCTACACCAAATGCGACACAATCGATAACATCAGGATGGCGCTTGATCACAGCTTCAATATCTTGGGGGAATATATTGATACCGCCACTGGAAATTACCTCTTTTTTCCGCCCGACATAGTACAAATACCCCGACTCATCGAGATAGCCTAAATCACCAGTATAAAAATACCCTTCTTTATCGTAGGCAGCTTCTGTGGCATCCGGCATTTTATGATAACCGCTGAAACCTGTAAGCGTTTTACAGGCAATCTCCCCCACCACACCTTGCTGAACAGGCTGACCAACTTCTGAACATATTTTAACGTTAACAAATGGCAAAGGACGGCCAACACTACCATTTTTTTCTGGAGAATCTGACACACAAAAGTCGGTCACTACTCCCACTTCAGAAGCCCCATAACACTCGTGAAATGCACATTGTAATCTGCTTAGTAATGCACGTTTCGATTCAGCATTTAGCACTGCGGACGAAGAGACTAGGCAGCGCAACGAGCTCAAGTTAAAAACCGGCCCTTGATAGGCGAGAAAGCTCTCTAACTGTGCAGAAACCGCAAACAAAAAACTAATACGATGCGTTTCAATCGCATCCAGCCAGCCCTGCAAGGCAAATTTAGCCATAATTACCGTTGTTGCGCCAAGCATTAAGGGCATAAGCACGCCTCTTTGAGCCAAAGAATGATACAGTGGTGTCGCAACCAATACTTTGTCATTCTCATCCAAGCCATAGTAATTCTGAGTCGCTTCAATAGCACGCATGATTTTACAGTATTGGCTAAGCACAATGGGCTTCGGTGTTCCGGTTGAACCTGAAGTCATTGTTAATATAAACGGCGCATTTACATCCACTTGTTGGGGTAACTGCTGCGTAGAGGGGCTTAATGGAGTTTGGCGTTCAAAGACTTCTTGCCAAGTAATCTCTCCGGCAACGCTTTTCTCAAAGCTAATCAGCTTATCTTTTTCTATGAGATCTTTTTCAAGCAAGATTTTACTGATACTGGGCCAAGACAAGACAGCTGCAACTGGTGTTTTTTTAAGTGCGACCTCAAGGGCTGTCCCTTTGAGGCTGATCGGTAAAGGTACAACCGCCAAGCCAATTTTTGCGGCGGCTAATAAGACGACTGGATACTCAATCCCGTTGGGCGCAAACAGAGCAATTCGATGGCCTGAATTTAGCCCAATATGCTCAAAGTATGCCGCCAACTGGCAAACTTTTTGGTCCAAGTCTCTATATGTTAAATATGTATGCTTAAAAATCACAGCAGTTTTGTCTGGCGCCGCTAAAACACGGCGTTTAAAGATTGGATATATACCGTCCATATTAAGCTCTACTCGCTGGGAATTTTGCGACATAATTAAACTCATCTTCTGATGCTTGAGGAAATAACCTTTGCGTGACGGAAAACTCTTGAGATTCTGGCGTCAAAGCTACAAAACCTTCCTTTTGGTTCAACAAATTTACAAATTTATTGTCTTTGTTGATCACAGCCAGCCACACCGCCTCTGGGTGCTGCGCTGCGCAGTATTCTAGCTGCCAATTTAGAATAAGTTGTGCGTGCACAAAATTAACGTCATTGCTGGCGGCAAACCATCCACCAAAGAGGTAATCTTGCTGGTTATCTCGATACACCTGATGCCACACATAAATGAGCGGTTTGTTGTCTTTTTCTAACACATACGAATGACGATTATTGTTAAACCACCATGCATAGTGATCAACTTCTTTAATGGTATCTGTTATCGTCATACGCCACATATTTTCACTGCGATTGCGTGCTTGCAAATAACCATTTACATCATTATTTGTAACTTTGCGCACGTGAAGCGAATCAGACAGCTCTGAAACAACCTCAACTGCATTGCGAGACTCAGGTTGTAGCTGTTTGCGTTGCTTCACTGGTGTCCCTAGCAAGGTATCTGCGATGCGTTCTTGGCCCAAGCCATCGACATGAACACTAGGGTGCCTGCGCTGCGCTGCAATGGTACTGCGATGTTCAAATAACGTAATAATAAGCTTATACACAGTACTGACTGGGTAATCTAGCAGATCCGGAACGTGGTAATAGTGTCCAAGATCTTGCAAATTTTCAATCTCGTTATGTTGGTTTACAGCAAGCGAGAAAGTCAGCGCAGGTGTTTTCGTCACAGCTAATTCGTACAAAGATGTACCAAGCGCACCGACAAATAACCCCGTTTTTCTGTAAATAGATGCCAAACTCTTAGGCGCATCGACTAGTACTAAATTGTCGAATTGATTCTCTAGTTGGCGTAACTTTTCGGTATTCAGCGCTTTTGGCCCTATCACAGCCAATATATTGCATGTTTGTTCACCACAAAGGAAAAGTTGTTCAATAACCTCTGTTAGCTGAGTCCAATCTCCGCCGCCACCCAATGAGAAAGTAATGGTATCCGGCCTTTGCTCTAAGCTTTCATTTTCCTGATATTCAGGAGCAAGAATGGCAAATTCAGGTCCTAGCAAACAGTCTGTACCCGGTGCCACCAAGTTCTCATATCTTGAGTGAGTATCCTTACCTGCCCATTTCATATCAACCACCAGATCTGCGTGATGTTCGCGGCCTAAATCATCCATACTCATGAGCTGAACACCGTGCTGTCGGGCCTCGTCCTCCCATGTCACATCAAAGCCATAGCCATCCAAAACGACCCATTGAATATTCATAGCTTGAACGTCTAAATAGGATAGGCAAAATTCAGCATCCTCTCGGCAGTTTTGAAACTTAGGCACCCAGACAATTTTAGCTTGCAGCGGCGCCATGAACTCACCAACAGCTGCGTTTTCATCGATGAAAAACACTGTCTTAGCGCCTCTACCTTCAAGCGCTACAGCGAGCCACTTCATACGCATAAAGTGGCCCATACCACACTGTGTATCAACCCGAAAAGCTATCATGCCTGTTCCAGCATTGCCGTTACTAGATTACCAACAATGGCATTATTTTCATCTAACAGTAATGAAGGCGATACCACAATCGAGAAATGTGCCTCAAGCCCCATTGTTAAAGAGAGGATCTCAAATGAATCTAGGGCACCTTCGGAAATAAAGTTGTAACTTTCCAGCTCTGAAGAGCTTAACAAAACGCCACGCTCTTCCATAAATTGCTGAATGTACTCTAGTAATGCTTCTTTTGTAACCATTACAGCATGTCCTCCCAACGTAACTGCGTGCCGCATATCAACGGCTTATTAACTCGGCGTCCTATTAAGTTAGGTAACTCTTTAGGCATAATTTCTCCACCACCAGGACGCATTTGTCTTAAATGTTCCGCGGTCAAAACTTCGTTGGCCTGAATATCTTTGACAATATAAACACAGCGACGGGCTTTAGATGCTTCACTCGGATAATGAACCGTCCCCATGGCTTTTTCTATTTGTCGCACACCGTGGACCAAAGCTTTTAACTCATCAGGCGTCATCGAAAAAAAGCTATCTGCAGTGTTGTCTTTTTTATCTAATACGAAGTGCTTTTCAATCATACACGCTCCCACGGCCACCGATGCCAAAGGCACATCATTTCCGAGTGTATGATCCGACAAACCAACAGGACAGCCAAACGCTTCGCGCAGGTGCGGTATGGTCCGCAAATTAATTGACTCGGCAGGGGCGGGATAGGTGCTTGTGCACTTCATCAAGGCTAACTCCTCAATTCCCGCATCATGGGCTACTTTAACCGCTTCTGCAATTTCAGTAAGGGTCGCCCCACCCGTTGACATAATCACGGGCTTTTTAGTTGCCGCGACATCTCGGATCAATTGATGATCGATAAGCTCTGGAGAAGCAATTTTATATGCTGGGGCATCAAATTGCTCGAGTAAATCAACTGCGGATTTATCAAATGGAGAGGAAAAACAAGTCAGCTCCAATTTATTTGCCAGTTCAAATAGCTCAGCATGAAAATCCCAAGGCATATAAGCGCCTTGATAAAGGTCGTATAAATATTGACCTTGCCAGGGACCCGTAGCTTCAAAGTGCGGCAACTTACAGTTCATCGTAAGCGTATCTGCTGTATATGTTTGCAGTTTAATCGCATCGGCACCAGCTTCTTTGGCCGCGTATACTAATTCTTTGGCTTTAGTCAGTGATTGACCGTGATTAGCTGACATCTCGGCAATGATATAACATGGAAAGTCATGACCAACATCCCTGCCCGCAATTTGGAATTGAGATTTAAAATTCACAATGCTCTCTTCTTTTTTTGGCATATAACTTTAACTGTGTAAGCAAATATCGCGCCGACAATTAACATTGGTACAAAAAGCACCCAACGCCAATAAATACAACGCACACAATCACTTTTTTATTCTGTATTTGAGTGTAATGATTTGCTATATTGAACGCAATTATAATGATAACAACGACTTCGATGGAAAACGTTCAAATCATCATTCAAGCGCGAATGACGTCAACCCGTTTAGCGGGAAAAGTACTCTTACCATTGTGTAATTCAACCGTCTTGCAGGTTATGCTGCAAAGGCTCAATGAGTTTAAAGATCACATCGTTATTGCGACCACGAATGACGGTTCGGAAGCCCCCATTGTCGAACTCTGTAAAAAGAATAAAATAAAATATTATCAAGGCAGCACCGAAGATGTGTTATCGCGTTATTACGAAGCGGCGACTCTATTTGGAGCCACCGACGATACAACCATAGTGAGGCTGACAAGTGATTGCCCTCTCATTGACCCTCAATTAACGAGACAAGTGATAGAGAAGCATCGTCAATCTCAATATGATGTTGTCAACCTAGGACCGCACAGCGGATACCCTAGAGGGTTAGATTGCACCGCTTTTTCATATCAATTATTGAAAAAGACCCATCTCTTGGCCACCAGCGCGCCCGATAGAGAACACGTGACACTTGGTATGGCAAAGTTTTGCTCAATATCAACGTACTCATTTGCCGAAGGAGAGTCTTTGGATCACTGGCGTCTCACGCTTGATGAACCAGATGACTATACGGCAATTAAAGCAATTTACGCTCAGTTCGGCGATAACCTTGATTTTTCCTATCTCGAGCTAAAAAAACAATTAAAGGAAAAGCCTGAACTTACCGATATAAATAAACACGTAAGTCAAAAAACTGTTTAGGGGAAACAATGGAATATATTATTTATGGTGCGGGTGGCAATGGTAAGGCCATTTTCGATGCCATGTCTAAACAGGGTGACAATGTATTATTTTTCATTGACTTATACTCAACTGAAGATAGCTACAAAGGCGTCCCAATTTATAAACCTGATGCCGTAGAACCGAGTGAAACGCCAGTTTTGGTGTCGCTTTCTTGCCTAAGCCAAGTGGTCAAAAAGCAACTTGAACTCAAAGGCTTTAAAAACTGTTATAACTTAAATGAGGTGATGACAGGGTTTAAATATATATTTGACGCCTTTTTTGACGTTTCACATAAACAAGCACTACAGCAAAGTGAAATTCAGTTTGTTGACAAATTAGATAACCTTCACAGTAAACTTGCCAATGCTCAAAGCAAGCAGTGTTTAGAGCGGATCAGAAAATTTAGGCAAAACCCAAATTATGACACCTATTTGGAAAATGATTGGGAAACCCAATATTTTCCAAAAGAGCTAATGTCGAAAGGCCTCGTTCAATCGCCATTTAAAATGGTTGATTGTGGCGCCTTTAACGGGGATACGCTGCAGCTCGCCACAAACATTACGCAGCAATATGATATTGAGTTCGACAGTATCGTTTGTTTTGAACCCGACCCAAAAAACTATCAAAATTTAATGACTAGACTCAGAGGAAAGAACGGCGTATTTCCTCGCGTTTTTACACAGCAAGCCGGAGTGTGGTCTAAAAATACAACCCTGAGCTTTAGCTCATGCGGAGACCAAAGCAAAATAACAGAAGATGCGAACGCACAGAGCAATAGTCTGCAGGTCGCAAAAATAGATGATGTTTGTTATGGACTCGCACCCAACTACATAAAAATGGATGTGGAAGGCGCAGAAATTGAAGCCTTAAAAGGGGCATCTGAGATTATTACCGATTTTAAGCCGAACCTGGCAATTTCAGTGTACCACCATCCAGAACACTTATGGCAAATAGCTGAGTTAATTGAAGAACTCCACAGCGAATATCAATTTTACTTACATGCACACGGCGATTTTTGTAATGAGATCGTGCTCTATGCAATAGCAGAGTAATACAGTAATTCCGAGCAGAGAAAACATGAAAGAGAAAACGATTTTAGTAACTGGTGCAACAGGCTACAAAGGCACCGTTTTAGTACCTAAGCTTTTAAATAAAGGCTATCGTGTCGTCGCTTTAGACACACAGTGGTTTGGCAACTTCCTACCTACACACCCTAATCTTACTGTTGTAAAAGGTGATGTGAGAGACATTCATTCAATTGATTTAGCTGGTATCGATAGCATTATTCATTTGGCCTCTATCGCCAATGACCCATGTGGCGACTTAAACCCTAAATTAACTTGGGAAGTCAGTGCATTGGCCACTATGCAACTCGCTGATAAAGCCAAAAAGTCTGGCATCAAACAGTTTATTTATGCCTCTTCAGGCAGCGTATACGGCGTTAAAGATGAAGAGCAAGTAACTGAAGACCTGTCTCTTGAACCTATTTCAGAATACAACAAGACCAAAATGGTTGCTGAACGAGTGCTACTGAGCTATGCCGATGATATGGCAGTACAAATCGTTAGGCCCGCAACCGTATGTGGCCTCTCAGCGCGTATGCGCCTTGATGTCTCTGTCAATATGTTGACAATGCAAGCGCTTAAAAACAAGAAGATCACTGTGTTTGGTGGTGCGCAAGTTCGTCCTAATATACACATTGATGATATTACCGACCTGTATATCTATATGCTTGAGCACCCAGAAAAAACTTCTGGCATATTTAATGCTGGTTTTGAAAATATCTCGATCATGGATATTGCCAAAATGGTACAAAGCAAAGTGGATTGCGAAATAGAAGTAACGCCTTCCAATGACCCTAGGTGCTACAGAATCAACTCTGACAAACTATTGGCAACGGGTTTTAAACCTAAAAAGGATGTAAACACCGCCATCGGCGAATTGATCACTGCTTTTGAAAATGGAGAGTTGGAAGATCAAGACCGTTTTTACAACCTAAAGTGGATGCAACGAGAAGTACTATGAGCAATAAACAAGGTGCAGTTTCTGAACTGCCAGTCCAACACCCTGCAGAATCCATAGCGCAAGCGTACACAGATACTCTTAGCTGCGTGTTACAACAACTCGATACAAAGCAAATAGCACGACTTGTTGACAGTCTACTGGAAATGAAAAGGCAAAACGGCACCTTATTTATTTGTGGCAATGGGGGCTCAGCAGCCAATGCCATTCACTTAGCTAACGATTTCACTTTTGGCATTAACCCTCAAGGCAATGCCATTAAAGTAGAAGCGCTTGCCGCCAATAGTTCAGTATTAACATGTCTTGGTAACGATATTGGTTACGAAAACATATTCAGTCACCAACTTAAAGTCAAAGCAGGTTCAAATGACCTGTTATTGGTTTTATCGGGTAGTGGCAACTCTCAGAACATCATTAATGCTATCTCACAAGCTCAGACCATTGGGATGACGACTGTCGGCATTCTTGGCTTCAAAGGGGGTAAGGCTAAGCCCATGTTAGACCAAGTATTTCACTTTGATGTTCAAGACATGCAAATCTCAGAAGATACACAAGTTATTATTGGCCATATATTGATGAAAGCGCTTTATCAGGAATTAAAAAATGTCTAATTCTCCTATATTAGTACTGGGAAGCAATTCCTTCTCTGGTGCTTCTTTTTGTGCCCATATGCTCTCTCAAGAGCATATGGTCATAGCAGCTAGTCGCTCAGAAGAACCACATAATGCGTTACTGCCATACAGCTGGCAAAAAAACCGTGACGCACTGGACTTTCATCAGCTTGATTTAAATCATCACTTAGATGAAATTATTGCGCTGGTCAAAAAGCACAAGATCAAACACGTATACAATTTTGCAGCGCAAAGCATGGTTGGACAAAGTTGGGATTACCCTGAACATTGGTTCATGACCAATTGTGTTTCTACTATCCAGCTTCACAACCAACTAAGACATATTGACCACTTAGACAGATATATTCATATCTCGACTCCTGAAGTATATGGCAGCTGTGAAGGGCTAGTACCAGAGCATAGAAATTACAATCCAAGTACGCCATATGCCGTTTCAAGGGCTGCTGCGGATATGAGCTTACACACCTTTTTTGACGTGCATCAGTTTCCTGTGCTTTATACCCGTGCGGCAAACGTTTACGGTGAAGGTCAGCAGCTCTATCGCATCATTCCACGCACCATTTTATTTGCCTTGTTAGGTAAAGTGCTTCCGCTCCATGGCGGAGGACACTCGACTCGCTCCTTCATCCATATTGACGATGTCTCTCGTGCTACCCAAGCCATTGCGCAACACGGCCAACTTGGTGATATCTATCACATATCTACCGAGCGAACCATCTCTATTAGAGCGCTGGTTGAGCTACTTTGTGACATGCTACAAGTGCCATTTGAACAAGTTTGTGAAGTTACAGAAGACCGCCTCGGAAAAGATGCTGCATATTTGCTTGATGCAAGAAAACTACGTGACGAGTTAAATTGGCAAGATCAAGTATCGTTAGAAAATGGACTAGAGCGCACAATTGCGTGGGTTCAAAAACACCTTGACGATTTAAAACAACTACCAGATTCATATATTCATAAACCGTGAGAACTCTATGCTAGGACAAGAAATAGACCTATTGAAAAACTACCCAAAGTCAAAACGAGACACTAAGGGCAGAGCGAATGTGATCACCGAAGCTGACAGGGAAATTGCAAGGCAATACGGCAAAGACTTTTTTGATGGCGACCGCACTTATGGCTATGGTGGTTTTAGCTACTTTTCTCGCTTTTGGCAACCGGTTGTTCCTGACTTAAAAGCACATTTTGGATTGAGCGAGCAAACCAGCTTACTGGATGTTGGCTGTGCCAAAGGCTTTATGTTGTACGACTTACAGCAACTTATCCCAGGGATAAAACTACATGGTATAGACATTTCTGAGTATGCACTCGAAAATGCCAAAGAAGAAGTGAAGGATATCCTGACTCAAGGAAATGCAAAATCACTGCCGTTTGACGACAACAGTTTTGACGTTGTGATGTCAATTAACACCATCCACAACTTAGACGAGCAAGAATGTGCGCTTGCGTTAAAGGAAATTGAACGTGTGAGTCGTGGAAAATCCTTCATCACTGTAGATGCCTATCGCAATGATGAAGAAAAAGAGCGCATGCTCGAGTGGGCCTTGACTGCCAAAACTATTATGCATGTTGATGATTGGAAACAATTTTTCCTAGACAACGGCTACACTGGCGACTTTTATTGGTTTATACCTTAAATACGCACTCAACAAATACCTAGCAGGAGAATGACCATGCAAAACTTACTCCTTGGAAATATCCCAAGTCATGAGCGCCTTAACTTAGCGTTGCCTCATTACAACCTCATTGACAACTTAGACAAAAGCTTTGTCACGTTTGGCAGTTGTTTTGCCTCCTCAGTGAGTAGAGGGCTCTGGCGGCTAGGGTTTGACACTTATTTTTCTGAAGAAGAGAGCTTTCACTACTCGCCAAATTCGATTAAACAATATTTTGAGCAACTTTCTTCTTCAGCAAAAGATTTAGAAAATTATGTCGTCCCACTGGAGGATGGCAAGTTTAAATCTGTTGCGACACGGTATGTATCAGAGCCCGGCCAAAGCCTTGAGTCATTTTGTTCGTTTCTAAAAAACTCTAATCAACAAATGAAGCTGCGTATTGAAAAGGCTGACTTTATTGTACTTACTTTGGGCAATGCTACCTATCAAAAACTGAAAACTTCAGGCCTGACGCTATGCCATGGTGGTGGATTACCAACCGATTTATATGAAGTCATTAAGAGCCCGTATGAAGAAGTACTCAGTGACCTAACTTCATGCTTAAAGCAATTGAAAGCGTTAAATGCATCTTGTCAGGTTATTCTCACTGTATCTCCACAGAGGTACGGTTGGTTGATGAATGCAAACTTGTCTACTGGCATTAACGAAATTTTAGATTTAGATAAAACGGCAGCCACTAATTGGCTATTAAATAGCAATATTGATAAAGCTAAGCTAAGGCTTGCTATCGACTCCATGATCGAGAGCAATTCTGTCGAGCACATGCATTATTTCCCTTCATTTGAAATCGTTATGGATGAGCTCAGAGATTACGAGGGCTTTAACCATGACGTTAAAGATTTGATGCACGTTAACATGCCAAATACGCCCAACTTCGTTATTAATAAGTTTTTAAACTCATTTTGTGATGAGCAGCTTAGAGAAGTATTAGCTTTCTTTAGAACAACACTCGATATTCTGATTGATATCTATCCGTCACGTCTAAAGAAAATGAGCAGTGAACAGGCAAAAAAATACATTGAAGATAAGCTGCCAATCATCTCAAAATATGTTGATGCAGTGCAGTGTGACAAGCTCGCTGGTTATGTTCTCAGAGGCATGATGATTGCTTTTCCTACCATCACCGCAGAGACTGTTACAGCGCGTAAATTGAAAAATCTTGAATCGTATTTGTCAGATCCGATGAAAGACAAGATATCACAGATAGCCGCATTACAATCCGAAAGCATATGCGTGATTGGCAATACTCAAGACTTAGATACGCTGTGCAAGTCGTCAGCGCTGTTAAATAAAAATGTAACGCGTATTCTTACCACCAACCAAGATGATAAGCTCTGGGGCATCCCTGTGGAGAGTGTAACTCCTGATACCCACATAGAAGAACAAGTTGTCTTAGTACTGGATGACAACCTGCAACACCAACTTGCAGAGCAAGGTAAGTTACGCGCGAAGGTAATGATATAATGAAGTACACCGAAACCGCATCACAAATTAGACATACACTGTGTGATGTTTCTAGCAAGACAAAAACGCCCCACCTTGGGAGCTGCCTATCGTGTGTTGATATCTTGGTAGCTCTATATTGGGAGATCATGAATATAGATCCAAAGGCACCGACAATGCCTGATAGAGATTATTTTTTGCTCGGCAAAGGCCATGCAGCCAGTGCGTTGTACACCGCTCTGGCCTATCGAGGTTATTTTTCTATAGAGTCTCTATATCAGCATGGTCAAACCAATAGTCAATTTGAAGAACACCCAGGCATTCACGCGCCTGCCGGTGTCGAAACCGTATCAGGCTCATTGGGCCACGCACTTTCTCTGGCTGCTGGTATGGCTCTGAGCACCCGTCTAAGTGGGAAAGAAAATCGCTTTTTCACACTACTTGGTGACGGTGAACTGAACGAAGGAACTATCTGGGAAGCCGCGATGTTTGCCGGGGGGAAAAAATTGAGCAACCTTGTTGCCATTGTCGACTTCAACAAACTTCAAGGTACGGGTGAAAGTTGTGAGATCATGCACTTAGAGCCATTAGAAGACAAATGGTCGGCTTTCGGGTGGCACACAATTCGAGTTGATGGCCATGATATAGCGGCGCTGATCAGCGCTCTTGCAGAAGCAGGCAAGCACGATAAACCGACCTGTATTATCGCCGATACGGTGAAAGGTAAAGGGATTTCCTTTATGGAAAATGACAATAACTGGCACTATCGAATCCCCAAAGCAGAAGAAGTAGAGAAAGCAAAGCAGGAGTTATCAGTCTGATGAGAAATGCATTCGCCAAAGTATTAACGGAACTTGCAAAACAAGACAGCCGACTCTTATTGTATTACGCTGATATTGGCAACCGTCTGTTCAATCCGCTAAAAGAATTTGCCGCCGACAGAGCTATAAATGCGGGTATTGCCGAAGCGAATATGGCTTCTATGGCAGCTGGCAGTGCCATGATGGGGCACAAACCTTTTATTTATACAATTACTCCTTTTACCACTGCCAGAAACTTTGAACAAATAAAAATAGATATCGCTTATCAAAATCAGCCTGTCATTATCGTTGGCACCGGTTCTGGTTTGTCATACGCTAATTTGGGACCAACCCATCATTCGTTTGAAGATATTGCCTTAATGCGTTCGCTTCCCAATATGAATATAGTCTGCCCTGCAGATGCGGACGAACTTGAAATACTAATGCCACAGCTAATTGCGCTTAATAAACCCTGCTATTTTAGGATAGGTAAAAAGAACGAGCCACAGGTTCACCCAAGTCGCCCAGAATTGAAATTTGGCAAAGCACATGTCATGCATCAAGGTGAACAAATCGCGATCATAGCAACTGGTACGATTATGCCATTAGCACAAGCGCTTTATGGCAAATTGGCTGAGTGTGGGCTTTCACCAGAGCTGGTCAGCTTACATACAGTAAAACCGCTCGATAAAGAGTATTTGAATGGCTGTATGAGCCGCTTTAAACATGTGATCACACTTGAGGAGCACAATGTAAATGGGGGTATGGGCAGCGCGGTACTAGAATATTTTAACGATCAAAATCACCAAATAGCGGTGCATCGATTCGGGATCCCTGATCATTTTATTGACCAAGTGCACAGCCCTGACGATGCAAGAGAAAAAGCAGGGCTAACGCTCGACGCTATTTCAAAAAGCCTGACCGAGCGAGGCGTTTTATGATCATTGGCGTTGATTTCGATAATACAATAGCAAACTACACTGGCGTATTTTACCAAGTTGCGCTCGATCTCGGGTGGATACCAAAACAGACAGGGAAATCCAAACAGGAGGTGAAACAGTATTTCATTTCACAAGACAACGAAAAAAAATGGACCGAGCTACAAGGCATTGTTTACGGGAAAGAAATTTCAAATGCCAAGCCTTACCCTGAGAGCCTCACCCATTTAAAAGCGTTAAAGGCACAAGGCCATCAACTAAAATTAATATCACACAAAACCAAGTACCCTATCATTGGTGATAAAGTCAATTTTCACGATGCGGCCAAAGGGTGGCTTGAAACACATGGTTTTGTCAATTGCCCCAATGCCCCTTTTGATCCGGAACAAGTTTTTTTTAATGAAACCAAAGATAAGAAGGTCATGTTAATTGAATCGTTAGCATGTGACTTCTTTATTGATGACTTAGAAAGCATACTACTACACAAACATTTTCCCGCTGCGTGCAAAGGCATCCTATTCTCACCCGATAAAGTGAGTCAATCACCTCATTTGCAAGCCCAAGCATGGACACAAATTCCAGCACTCATTGTATGATTGAGACCAGTATCCTCAAATGGCTACAGGAAGTAGTCAACAACGAGCAGGTTTTGCTTACCCCGATTAATGGGGGCGCAAACAATCAAGGTTTTCGTGTCAGTTCAGGAACGGAGCCATTCTTTTTAAAGTGCTTTGAACCGCACAATAGCCGCTCACTGTCTAAATTGCGTAATGAATACGCCTTTGCGAGCCACTTATGCAAAGCTGAAATACGCAATATTGGTAAACCCATTGCGTACAGTGAGGAATTGAAGGTATCGTTATTCTCATTTATTGATGGCCAGACAATTTCCAAATTAACGGCGAGTCACATAGATGCAGCCTTAGCCTTTATCGAAGCAATTAATACTCCGGCAATATTTGATGAATCTCTGCCAGTGGCGAGCGAAAGCCCTGCGACCTTATATGGGTTTGTTGACATTATAGACAAACGACTCGAGAGGTTTGCTCAACTGAGCTTAAATGACAATCATCAGTTACAATCGTTGCTTCAAGCCATTGCATCTCGCACCCGGCAAATCGCCGAGACTGTTGAGCCTAGCTGGCATGAGCCGTTGCAAAAAACAATCCTCTCACCTTCGGATTTTGGATTTCACAATGCAATTGAGACATCCTCTGATATATATTTTATCGATTTTGAGTATGCTGGCCGTGACACTGTTTGGAAACTGTTAAGCGATTTTTTTGCTCAGCCTGCAATACCAGTCCCTTTGGAAAATATCACGCGCTTTTTGCAAAGCGCTGTATTTTCACAAATAAGCCAACGAAGGCAAGAATTTGTCACAATTTACGAGCTAACATTGATGAAGTGGTGCTTGATCATGCTCAACGAGTTTATTCCTGTCATTGAACAGCGAAGGCGATTTTCATGGAACAATTCTTGCTTGAACATAAACAATGATGTGCTCAGTCAAAAAAAACAGAGTCAGCTTGAAAAAAGTATGCGCTACTTTGCACATATACCTGAAAAGATTAAAACTTTAGATAAATATCTATGAAAAAACATATGAAAGCCGCCGTGCTTTTTGAAACCGGCAAACCTTTAAAATTGATTTCAAATATTAAAGTACCCGCACTCACAGCCGGACAAGTACGCGTCGAGATCCTTTACAGTGGATTGTGCCACTCCCAATTAATGGAAGTAAAAGGCGGCAGAGGTGAGGACAAATACTTACCTCACTTACTTGGTCATGAGGGCGTAGGCCATGTCACCGAGGTGGGTGAAGGTGTCACAAAGGTAGCAGTAGGTGACAAAGTCATTATTGGTTGGATCAAAGGCCAAGGACTCGATGCACCCGGGGGGAAATACCCCCATGAAGACTACCTAATTAACTCTGGCAGTGCCACCACACTGACAGAACAATCCATTGTCGCTGAGAACCGCTTGGTAAAACTACCAGAGGGCTTTCCCGAAAAACTCGCAGTACTATTGGGGTGCGCTCTGCCAACAGGCCTAGGATTGGTATTTAATGAATTAAAGCCACAACCAAATAAGACCATCGCTGTTTTCGGCCTAGGAGGCATAGGTTTAAGTGCGTTACTAGCGGCGAAATTGAGTCAGCCTACCAAGTTAATTGCCATTGATGTAAACCCAGATAAACTGGCACTTGCGAAACAACTTGGTGCGACACATTGCATCAACTCTTTAGAAGTTGATCCTGTCACCGAAATATACCGTCTCACTGAACAACAAGGTGTAGATTACAGCTTGGAAGCTGGCGGCACTACACAAACGATTGAGCAGGCTTTTGAAAGCGTTCGCGATGGCGGCGGCCAATGTATATTTGCATCTCATCCAAGTGACGACTTAAAAATACAATTAGAGCCGCATGCATTCCACCGCGGAAAGTCGATCCGAGGAAGTTGGGGAGGTGGCGCTCAACCTGATAAAGATATTCCGCTTTTTGCCGATATGTACTTTGAAGGAAGGTTAAACCTAGAGCCTCTGATCAGCAAGGAATACACGCTAGACGAAATCAATGAGGCAATTGACGATCTCGACAATAAAAAAATCGTCAGAGCTTTGATTAAAGTCACGCAAAGGTAATTCTATGAGTGAGAAAAAAATTCCGGTGCCCCATTTACCGCCTAGGTTATTGATGGATCTGTATACTGATTGTAACTTGAAGTGTCCGATGTGCATTGTTCACGGGCAACCAGATGCACCAGAATTAAAAGGGATGCTGAAAAAGAGCATGACATTGGCAAACGCCAAGAAAATTCTCGATGAAGCGATGCCAGCAGCCCCCGCTGTTGGCCCCACGCTGTGGAGCGAGCCATTGATGAGCAAAGATATACTCATTCATCTCAAAAGTATGAAAATGAGAAATATGAATATATCCATGAACACAAATGGCTTGTTGATGAACAAAAAAATGTCAAAAGCCCTCATTGAGATTGGTGTCGATAGTATTACTGTGAGTGTTGATGCCACGACACCGGATGTCTTAGAACAAGTTCGAGGCATTAAGAACCTAGATAAAATCAAAAATAATCTATTTACTCTGTTAGAGCTACGTGGCGAACACTCATTACCGCGGATCGGGGTTTCTTTGACTAAGCAAGATTGTAACCTACATCAGGTTGATGAATTTGTTGATTATTGGGTCGACATTGTCGATTTTGTTCGCATTGGTGAGATCTTTGAAGAAGGTACTTTTCCTAATGTGTCAGTAGATCATAGCCAACGTAAGCCCTGTCCAGAAATTTACTCGACGATGCCAATTCATACCGATGGCGATGTATCACTTTGCTGTCTTGATGGTTTCAAAGACCAGATCGTCGGCAATGTACTGGAAGACGGTGTATCGGGTGTTTGGAATGGTGATAAACTTAACGAAATCAGACACTACCATGAAACAGGTCAATGGGATAAAGTGCCATTCTGTAAATCATGCGAGCGCTGGTCTTCTTCAGATTACACCGAAGAAGTCGTAGGAGAAGTCTTGATCAGGCGCTCTACAGAATATACTTTCTATAACGATATCCATAAGCTAAACAACTGGCGTGAAAATTGTCGGCATGAAAGGGAACAGCAATCCCAACAAATAAATATAAAAATGGTGGATTAACTAATGCATGTTGGCATTTTTACTTACCAAACAGGACATTTGAAGACCTATCAAATGATCCAAAAATTTTTGGCAAAATCTTATAAAGTTTCACTTTTTGCATTTCCATTTCAACATAGGCCGCATCAAGCGCGCGCCTTTGAAGAGCGTCCGTATCAAATTATTCCACTAGATATCAAATCGTTCTGTCAAAAAGCTGGTGTGGACTATATTGAAGTCCCAGGGTGGGATGAAACAGGAGCTTCTGTGGTAAACAGCGTCGCACAAAAGCCCGATTACTTTATTACTGTGATCGCCAAGATTATTCCTCAACATTTTATTGACGGCAATACCATTATCAATGCCCACCCTGGCCTTCTGCCTGAAAATAGAGGTGTTGATGCATTTAAATGGTCTATTGTGAATCAAGCACCAGTCGGTATCAGCTTGCATGTAATTAACCGACATATTGATGCCGGACGTGTACTTAAAAGATTGGAAGTACCTGTGATAGCAAGTGACAGCTATGATGATCTATGCGCTCGCGCCTATGACATGGAGTGTGACCTTTTGGCAAACTTTGCACAGTATTTGGATAACAACCAAGCTTGCAACGAAGTCGATATCAATTCACCGCTGAGTAGAAAAAGCATACCCGAAGAACAAAACCAACAATTTGACCTTGTTTTTCAAGAATATAAGAAACGTGTTTGTTTATGAATACCCATTTGAACAATGTCATTTTATATGGCATCAACGGAGTCACTGACCTCCTTTATAACAACTTAGTTGGCGATAATATTATTGCTACAACCGATGGCAGTGGTGCTTTCGAAGAGCAGCCAGTGCTTTCACTGGAGCAGCTTACACAGCATAGAGACCGCAATGTCATTATTTGCTCTATTTTTGTTGATGATATTGTTGCATCCCTGCTATCAATTGGCTTTCACATTGAGCAGATTTTCTTTTTCCATATGGTGAACAACCAAATAGAAAGTGCCTGCGACTTTCTTATTTCCCCTTGTCAAAAAGAAGATATCCTATATGCCATCTATGATTTAGGCAGTTCCATCGCAACATTTGACGCAACAAACTTTGCCGTATTGGCTGAGGCCAAACGCATTGAGCTAGGTAAAAAGCATATCCACTTTATTGTTGTACCAAAACGAAACTTTCAACAGAGTATTCGATTACATGCAGTTCATGCTGAAGACGACGTAAATTGGCGAGTGAACCACATCCTGAATCCACTCTTTCAATGTATCAAGTCTACAACCGGGATCAGCTATTTAAACGCGAGGGAAGAATTAAGCGGTATACTTGGTGAATCCGCACACGTATTTCCAAGCAACTTTTCTTTGCAACATACTCAGCCACAGATGGGCTATCCAGAAATCATCGCACAAACGCAAAAAGGGGTTGATGTTGCCCATTTAGAAGCGCCTGCGACAGCAAAAAGATTGGTCGACAACTACATTCAACACCACTGTGCTGACAAACAAATTATTACGATCACCATGCGCGAGTACAACATGCATGAGCAGCGTAATAGTTCAGCCGATGGTTGGTCAAAATTTTTAGCAGAGCTCGATACTGACAAATACTATCCAATTATTATTAGAGATACATACCAAGCGACGACACCAATCGCTGAGTCACTATCACATATAGAGCAATTCCCACTTGCATCAATGGACCTAACGGTTAGAGTCGCACTGTATCAGAGAGCATTTCTCAACTTTTCGATCCCCACTGGCCCGGCGTACATGTTTTACTTTATTAAGCCTTGTCCATCTATTGTATTTAGAACATTTAATGAAGAACATTTCTCGACCAGTAAAGTCACAGTGGAGAAAGGCGGATTCTTTTTCGAACAGCAACCTGAATTTAGACACCATGATAATCAACGTGTTTTTTGGGGTGAGGAGAATTACGAGAATATAACCGCAGCTTTCAACGCTTTTGAAAAAGATTTTGTACATGACTAACGTGTTTTTCAATGACCAAAATACCATTGCTTTTGACCAAGCTGGTATTGCACATCTCAAAGAGGTTGCTCACACTCACCCTCAAAAATGTGCGCGATTTTGCCTGCACCATGACAATCAGGCTGGCGTGCAAGAGATGCTTTTAGTCATGCACAGAGACAGTCGATTTGCACCGCACCGCCACCCAAACTACAAATCTGAGTCCATTCATATTGTTGAAGGGAAAATTGGCATGAGTGTGTTTGACCAAAGCGGACAAGTGACACAGCTTAATGTGCTAGCACCTAATGCGCGGTTTTTATTTCGCCTTGAGGGTGGAACATGGCATTTGCCTATCGCGCTGAGTGAGTGGGTCGTATTTCACGAAGTGTTTCACGGACCTTATAACAAAGAAAACGACGTCGAATCACTAGTACATTATCAATCAGAAGCGGCAATTAATTCGCTCTACAATCAGTTAATTTCACAATTTAAAGAAATGGAAAGTAATGAGTAAACTTGCAATATTTGGTGGAGAGCCAGCCATACAATCTGCAATGCCAAAACGTGTCGCATTTGGCCAAAATGAAATTACCGCACTCAATAACGCTGTTGAATTTTATTCTGGTGAAAGCGTTGACCCAGGTTACTTTGGTAAATTTGAACACGAATATTGTGAAAAATTTAACCAGTATATGGGAGGTGGCTATACGACTGCCGTGGCTACGGGAACGGCGGCATTATATGTCGCAATTGCCGCTCTAGAACTGCCAAAAAATAGTCATATTGTGATGTCCCCTATCACGGATCCAGGCTCATTCAATGCAGCTGTTTTGCAAGGTTTTAAAGTGTCGTTAGCCGACACAGCAACGGACAGTTTAAACACCAACTGGACACAAATTGAAAAGGTACTAACACCAGAAACCAGTGCCATTCTGCTCGTGCATTGCGCGGGCATTAACGCTGACATCGAAACCATCGCCAAAAATGCCAAAGCAAGAGGCATTAAGCTCATAGAAGACTGCTCACAATCACCAGGTGCAGAGGTCAATGGCAAAAAATTAGGTACTTTTGGTGATATTTGTGCACTTTCCACCATGTACCGCAAAAGCTTGGCTTCGGGTGGCAGCGGTGGGTTGGTATTTACACTGGATCAAAAACTGCACTACAAGTGCCTATCTTATGGCGATCGCGGTAAAGACTTTGAGAATCCTGAGTATCAAGAGCGCAATGCTGAAGGCTATTTATTTCCAGCACTCAACTGGAACACCAATGAGTTGTCATGTGCCATCGGCATCGCTTCTTTGCAGCGACTAGACGATACCATTCGCGATCGCGCTGACTTCTGCAAAGCCTTAACTGATATGATGCAACAGTCAAAATTTTGTACTGTTCCTCCATTTATCGAGGGAACTTCACCCTTTTTCTTGACCGTTTATTTAGAAGATCTCGGCGTCACTAAAACGCAGTTTTGCGATGCGCTGCTTGGCGAAGGTGTCGAGCTAAATCCACATTACAGATTTGTGATCTCACAATGGCCATGGGCAAAACCGTATTTAACCCAGTTTCATCATACCCCAAATGCCCAATCTGCCAGAGATCGATCATTCAATATTTATTTGAATGAAAATTATACCACTGATACAGCCAAAGCTATTTTTGCCGCAATCATCAAAGTCGAAAATTACTTTCTGGATCACCTTAGCAAAGAAATGTAAGAGAATTAATATGAATCAGTGTTTAGAACAAGAAAGCAACCGTCATTACCAACACCGAAACAATTGTCGTTTGTGCCTGAGTACGGACATTCCATTGGCGATCCCATTTGCACCAACCCCAATTGCAGAAAAATATGTCTCTGACCCTAAAGGTGTAAAAACTCCGCTATTCCCCGTAGATCTATATATGTGCAATAACTGTGGTCATGTGCAAATTTTAGATGTGATTGACCCTGAATATTTATGGGCAGATTACACCTATCACTCTGGTCAAACTCAGGGGATTATTGACCATTTTAATGACGTTTCACAACAAATACTTGGTAATTTTGGTCCGTTTAGTAAAAAGTTTGTGATCGATGTTGGCAGCAATGACGGTACATTTTTGAAATGCTTCAAGTCGCAAGGATTTAAGGTTCTCGGCATAGATCCAGCAACCGAGATCGCCGCCAAAGCAACCAGTGAAGGCGTTGAAACAATTGCAGATCTAATGACTGAAGCCCGCGGCCAACAGATCCAATCCGAGTACGGACAGGCAGATCTCGTAACTGCATTTAATGTCTTTGCGCACGCAGATGAAATGATTGATTTGCTTAAAGGTATTGTGAAAGTTTTAGATAAAGATGGACTGTTTGTTTTTGAAGTATCATATCTAAAAGATATCATTGATAAAATGCTTATCGGTACTATCTTCCATGAGCATTTATGCAATCACTCATTAAAACCTATGATTGCATTCTTAGCTGCACAGGGGTTAGAAGTATTTGACGTAGAGCATGTCTCAATTCAGGGCGGATCAATCATTGGCTTTGCCCAGCACAAAAATGGCCCTCGCGAAATCAAGCCGTCTGTAGCAGCTATGGTAGAAGCTGAAGACAAGGCAATGCTGCACGAATTGGCAACTATGGAACAATTTGTATCTCGCTTTGACGCAATGAAACAACAAGTACGTGAAACCGTCCAAAATACGTTAGACAAAGGCGGTGTTGTAGCAGGTTATGGTGCGGCACGCAGTGGTCCAATGTTATTAACACAATACGAAATTGGCTCAGATGTTAGTGAGGTTTACGACGATCACAAACAAAAAGTGGGGCTTTTCACACCGGGTGATCTAATCCAAGTTAAGCCGACTCAAACCATTAATGAAACGCAGCCTGAGTTGACCGTTATTTTAGCTTGGATACATGCCAAAGCGATTGTTCGTAAGCATGAAGACTATCTTCAAAATGGTGGCCAATTTTTAACATTAACGCCAACCGTTCAATTAATTAATAAAGATAATTATGCCAACTTCATCGCGTAAAATTCGTTTAGGCTTTATTGGTGCAGGCTTTATTGGACAAATTGCGCATCTTGAAAATTATGCGCAACTGGACAATTGCGAGCTGCATGCAATCGCAGATCTGCGCCCTAACTTACTGAATCAAGTTGCCGACAAATTCGGCATAGAAAACCGCTATGGCTCACATAAAGAGCTACTGGCAGATGAACAAATTGATGCGGTTGTTGTTGTCACTGCACGCGCTCATACGGCAGACGTAGTGCGAGACTGTTTGTTGGCTGGCAAGCATGTCTTCAGTGAAAAGCCTATGGCTGGCAACAGTGAGATAGCGAGCGCTCTAGTTCAGCTCGCAGAGCAACACCAGTTAGTCTATTGTGTGGGTTACATGAAACGCTGTGATGCTGGGGTTATAAAAGCCAAAAGCATATTTGATGAGCTGATGGTTAAAAATACACTCGGTAAGCTTTTACAAGTTAGCGCACAATGTTATATGGGGAATAGCTACTGCAAAGCGGCAGGCTATATCCATGGTGATGAGGCCAGACCAGATATGGTCAGTGAGGCAAATTTTGCACCGAGCTTTTTAAGCGACAACAACAAGTCGCTATTTGCTCGTTATGTCAATGTCCATTCGCATTTATTGAACTTCGTTCGTCACTTTTTAGGCACCAAGCCATCCGTCGAGTACTTCAATACCCTTTCGCCTTTAGCACATGTCTGCGTTATGCGGGCAAATGAGCAGCTAGTAGTGCTGGAAACCGGAGAAGTTGAGCAAAAGGACTGGCAAGAAAGGTGCACATTTATATTCGAACAAGGTCAATTGATAGTCACATTGCCACCAGCCTTATTGCGCAATGTACCTGCCACTATTGAGCTGCAACAAAATGCCGAAGTATCTCAGCGCACCCATTTTCAGGTAGAGTGGTCTTGGGCATTTAAAAATCAAGCAGCTACATTTATAGACAGTGTTCAAAACGGAAATATCAATAACTTGATCAGTGCCAAAGAGGCTTTGGTTGATATTGAATTAGCAGAGGATATATGGAAAAAGCTCAGCAATTAACACCGATTATTTTTGGCGCCAGCGGACTACTCGGCGGACATCTATTCGAGCATTTTCACGCTCAAGATCCAAATACAATTGGTACTTTTGGCCAAAACCCGAAAACGGGGCTAGTCGAGTTTGATTTGGTCGATGGCAATATAGAGACTTTAAATCTGCAACAAGATCGCGGCTATGTTGCAATTATCTGTGCCTCACTGACAAATATTGGCTACATCAACGCAAACCCGCAAGCCAGCTTTGAAATTAATGTCAGTGCGACAGAGCGACTTATTCAATCACTGACGGACAGGCAAATACCGGTCGTGTTTGTTTCATCAGACAACGTCTTTCCTGGTCGTGCAGGTGCTTATACAGACGATAATATGGAAGCACCAGTATCTGAGTATGGAGTGCAAAAGCGTGCTCTTGAAGCAAGGTTGATGACGATCACCCATGGCAATTGTTGCATCGTAAGACTTGCGAAAATTATCGGCCAAGCTGGAAAAGATGGCACCATATTGAATGACATTGTCGGCCAATTGCAATCGGGCAACGAAGTAAAAGCAGCTTCTGATCTGATATTTAACCCCACAGCAGTCCAAGATATTGTGTTTGCAATTGAGCACCTAATTAAAGGTCAATACAAAGGCACCTATAACTTTTGTAATCCTCAAGTTTTTAGCCGATTAGATTTAACAAATATGCTTGCTAAATCGTTGCATATTGACTCAGCTAGTATCACAGATATTAAGTTTTCCGAACTTGATAGCTCAGGTAAAAGGCCTCTCAATACGACCATGATCAATTCCTCTATCTTTGATGGTTTTGACTTTACAAATGTTGAGACCTGTATTCAAAAAGGGTTGAGTTCATGGTGCAAATAGCCACTTCGAAAAAGTGTGTATTGGTACAGGGTAATTTTGACGTATTGCACCCGGGGCATATTCGGCTTTTAAGCTTTGCAAAAGCATGTGGTGACCAATTAGTAGTCGCGGTGAACACGGACAATGCAATGGCGGTAAAAAGCCGGGTCAGTGAACAACATCGTCTAGAGTTGGTTAACTCACTAGAGTGCGTCGACCATGCATTTTTAACTGGCGATACAGCCGAAAAAATTGTAGAACGACTTCAACCCTATGCTGTGGTCAAAGGTAAAGAGTTTGAATGCCGGGAAAACCCAGAACTTGATGCCCTCAAAGTCTATGGCGGTAAATTAATTTTTGGTTCTGGTGAGTTTGAAAGTAATGCTGAGCAGTACATCAAAAAAAATAACCGTGTCGCCAGTAACCTCGACTTTTCTGAGGTGCAAGAATATGCCAAACGTCATAGTATCTTGCCCTCCAGCATTGCCAGTACACTAAACCAAGTTAAACAATTGAATGTATTGGTCATTGGCGAAGTCATTGTCGACGAATATATTCAGGGTACAGCCGTCGGCATGTCTCAAGAGGACCCGACAATTGTGATGACACCGAATAAAACTGAAAAGTTTTTAGGCGGTGCTGCTATCACCGCCGGACACATTAAAGCACTAGGCGCCAAGTCGGTCTCTTTATTCTCTGTAATTGGCAATGATGACGCGGGTGAATACACCAAAGAAAAGGTTTTAAAGTATCAAGTAGACGCACAATTGTTTGTGGATTCAACTCGACCGACACCACTTAAAACCCGCTATCGTGCATCAAATAAAACGTTACTGAGGGTCAACCAAGTACGACAGCACAAAATTGCCAAAGAGCTACAAAGAGATATTCTCGAAAAAATAACCGATGTGATCTCCTCCGTCGATTTACTGGTGTTTTCTGATTTTAATTACGGTGTTTTACCGCAGCCCTTGGTGGAATCCATTGCAGCCTTGTGTCACGAACATGGCATAAACGTGGTGGCAGACAGCCAAACATCTTCACAAGTGGGAGATATTTCTCGCTATCATAATATGGACCTTATCACCCCAACTGAAAGAGAAACACGTGTTGCACTAAATAACCCAGATGATGGCTTAGTGATCCTCGCCAACAAACTGACAAATAGAGCAAGCCCTAAAAACCTTGTTATCACATTAGGTGATGAAGGGATCTTTATTCACGTGCCAGATCATAAGCATAACAGTTGGGAAAATGACAGATTACCGGCCTTAAACCGCAGCGCCATCGATCCAGCCGGTGCTGGCGATTGCTTTTTAGCGGCAAGTGCCTTAGCGCTGTCTGTAAATGCATCTCCTTGGGAAGCATTCTATCTTGGCAGTCTTGCGGCAGCATGCCAAGTCGGCTCTTTAGGTAATACGCCTTTATCTCTCAACGTACTTGAACAAGCAATTTCTGAATCATTTAAGTAATATGAAAGCAATACTCTTAGCCGCGGGGTTAGGTACTCGCTTACGCCCCCTGACAAATAGCATCCCTAAATGTTTGGTGCCCATCAACGGAGAGCCGTTACTGGGTTTGTGGATTAAAAAACTTATCGCACTGAATGTGGATGAAATTCTCATCAATGTCCACTACTTCGCAGAGCAAGTTGAGCATTATGTCGCTCAGTCCCCTTATCGCTCTCGAATTACTTTAGTAAAAGAAGAAAGCTTGCTGGGTACTGGGGGAACGCTTGTTGCAAACCAAGATTTTTGGAAAGGTGACACAACCTTAGTTATTCACGCTGACAACTACTGTGAAGATACACTCACTGCAATGCTGCAAGCGCACCACCAACGACCAACTCACTGTGATGCAACCTTGCTGCTGTTTGAAACGCCACAACCTCAGCAATGTGGTATTGTTGAACTGTCAGATAATGGGGTTATCGCTGCGTTTCATGAAAAAGTTGCCAATCCGCCGGGCAACCTAGCCAGCGGAGCACTGTTTATTTTTTCTGAGCACGTGTTTGACAAACATTTATCGCATTTTTCAAAAGGGCACTTTTATGAGATCAGTATCGACTTCGTTCCCCTTTTGATTAATAAGCTGTATACATATAAAACTTCGGGTCTATATGTCGATATTGGTACACCTACTGCATACACAAATTTGCAGTCTAAATTAAAGTAGCAAATAATGAGATTAGCCGAGCAGTTACTAAAAGCAAACAATGAAAGTCGCGATGCCCTGCATGTCAATGACCGCTGCTATTCTTATCAGCAGCTGCTGAACATCGCAAACAACATCATGGGTCGTTTGAGTCAAAAGGCGCGCAGTATTGGTATTTTAAGTTACAGAGATATCACATATTTTGCTTCCGTGTATGGCTGCGTGACGAGTAACAGAACCTTTGTCCCGCTTGGTGTTAAGTTCCCAGTTGAGCGCTTAGTATCTATCGTACAGCAAAGTGCACTTCAAACTATTGTTGTTGCTCAGCAATATGCAGACCTCGCAGAGAAACTTTCTCAGCACCTGCCAGATGTAACATTTATTTATATCGATAATATTGAACCTGAACACGCTTCAAACCCGCCGATAAGTTTGGAGATCAATAAGCGCAATGAGATAGCGTATATTCTCTTCACATCAGGGTCCACTGGAGTACCTAAAGGCGTACCCATTAGCCACGAAAACTTACAAAGCTACTTAAACTATATGACTGACTATCTAAAATTGACACACCAAGATAGAGTCAGTCAAATATTTGACCCCACATTCGATTTAAGTATTCACGACATGTTTGTTACATGGTTAAGTGGCGCATGTCTATACGTTTTGCCCGAAACTGCAATGTTTGCACCCGGCAAGTTTGCCAAAAAGCATGAAATTACAGTGTGGTTTAGTGTGCCCTCTACAGCTGCCATTATGGCGAAGATAGGCATGCTCAAACCCCAAGCCTACCCTCTGCTGAGATATAGCTTGTTTTGTGGAGAGCCGCTTCCGGTGGAGTTGGCTAGAAAGTTTCAACTTGCCGCACCAAATAGCAAGGTGATCAACTTATATGGACCAACTGAAGCCACTATCGCTTGTACTCATCATGTTTTTGAGCTTGAGCGGGAATATAGCCACTGCTATATCCCAATAGGAACTTGCTTCTCGCATATGAAAATGGCATTAAATGCTCAAAGTGAATTACTTATTTCTGGTAAGCAAGTGTTTTCAGGTTATTTAAATAACCCAACAAAAACCCGTGATTCATTTGATGTTATCGACGGACAGAGATTTTACCGCACGGGTGACATCGCCAAATACAATCCTCTAAACGAATTGGAGTATGTCTCCCGTCTTGACGATCAGGTTAAAATACAGGGATATAGAATAGAACTGTCAGAGATAGACACGCTAAGTAAAGCATTAATCAGCAACCCGCTGGTACAGAGCATTGCTTACCCTAAAGGCACACCGCAATTCATAGCTTTATTTATTTGTGGTCAGGCCGATAAAAATATTGAACAGCAATTAATGACTAGTTTAAAGTCCAAATTACCCAGCTATATGATCCCAAAAAAGGTTCTATGGCTAAATGATATGCCTTTGAATTCAAATGGTAAAATAGACAAACTAGCCTTGTATGCTATGTTGGAGAAAGAATGAGCTTAGCAAAAAACATCGAAGAAACAATTTATCAAACACTGGCTGAAAAGCACAGTGAAGACGTTATCAATACCATCAATAAGGATGAAAGCCTTATCACCACAGGCCTGTTAGACTCGATGGATTTCATTACTATGTTGATGAACATAGAAAATACCTTCGATATTGATATTGATTTTGAAGACGCTGATCCTGTCGCATTTACTGCTATTAACGGCCTAGTAAAACTGCTTAGTGAACAACAAAATGCCTAATAAAGCGGACTGGCAGCAAATTTACAGCACAGAATATGTGAAAGCACCGGAGTGCTGGAAAACATGTGGTGGCTATTGCTGTAAAAACTTCTACGGTGAACACTTTAATATTCTTGATAAAAACGGGGTTTCATTACCCTTGTTAGAAAAAGAATATGAGTACTACCAATCTATTGGTGGTATTAGCAATATTACAGAGCCGCCCAAAAAGCGCACTTTTAACTTATCCAATGGTAAGTCTTTTAGTATATATTTGCTCTCCTGTAATTGTGGAGGCGTTTGCGAGCCTCACGGCCATAGACCCTTGATATGCAGAATTTATCCATACTTTCCTGTGGTTGACGCCACAGGAACTATTTATGACTTTGAATACGCTGCACTGATGGATTTATTCTACCGAGACCCTGATGCTGAACATAAATGTACGCTCGTAAGAGAGCAATCGGAACGTATTAAACGGGAGCTCACGATAAGTTTACGGCCTCTGCTACAAGACCCTGAAGTCGTGTTTGTATTTCGCTGTTTAAAAGAGCTTGTAGATAGGCTTAAACTAAAAATGAACGGCTATATTAATACCTTAGACGAAAAGCAACTCAAGAAATTTATCAGTAAGTATGAGTGGATGATCCTCTCGGGAAAACCATGGAAAGACAAAGCTTTTGCACAGCGTATTGATGATATCTATGAAGAAGTCAAAGCAGCATTTGGAGGGGAAGATTTCTTATGAAGGCCAACTCAACACAAGATATAAAAAATACATTGGCCGAGGTCGGTATAAACAAAAGTGACAATGTCTTTATCCACTCATCTCTGTTTACATTGGGAAGAGTGAGCGATGTTACTCCGAGAGATATACCGGCAGCCCTGCTCAATTGCTTCGAGCATGTAGTGGGAAAGCAAGGCAATATATTCATGCCCTGCTTTAATTATGACTATCCCAGAACGCGTAATGAAGATCTCCGCTCTCAAGAAACCGTTTTAGGATATTGGCCAGAGTGGTTTCGAAATCAAGATCAGGTTTCGCGTTCAGGCCACCCAATGTTCTCAATATGTGGCCGCGGACCAGATGCACAGCTGATTTGCAGATCTGAGCAACCAGAATTTTCTGCGTTTGGTGAAAACTCCACTTTTGAGCGACTGATTAATTCCGACAGTGTATTAATTCTGCAGGGAATAGGTATGCGTGTTGCCACCGTTGTTGTTCAAATAGAAGCAATGCTCAATCTAAAGTATCGCTTTAACAAACCCTTTATGGGGGAGGTCACACTTACCAATGGTCAGACCGTAAAAGACAACTTTTACCACTTTTGTTTTCCGATAAATAACGCATATCGCGAAGATTACTCTCAGCTTGAGCAATCATTGCTGGCAAACAACATTATAAAGAAACAAACATTGGGTCGTTCATTTATCTATGGAATTCGCATGAAAGCCTTGTATGAGTTTATTAAGCAGCTAACACAAAAAGATCAATACGCGTTATTAAACTGCCGCCCACAATCGCTCTATCGCTTTGAAGACGGCAAAGAAGTTAGTTACCCAGCGCCTAAATACTGATTTAGTTCATTGTATGCGGCAATCAGTACATCTGCTTGTCGCCACTGTTTACCACCTGAGCGACCAGAAATAATGATATTGTCGACACTACTTGCCAAAGTGCTGTAATTTTTTTCATTATTTTGTTCAAAAGCTTCTGTGGGAACAGGAAATGTATTGTGAATGACTTGCTTAACATGACTTAAACATGTTGCGTCGGGGTCGACAACTTGCATCTCTTTTAATTCGTGCATAATTGCATCCAGCTGATAATTCTCCACCTCCTCTGGGCGACACAGTATTTCTGCGGACAAGGTGTTAAATTCACTTGCTGGATTTAAGTTAGGATACAATGTAAGTCGAAATATATCGCTGTATTTATCCCAGACCCACAGGTAATGTGACTGTTTGTCGATTAAAGGCTTGCTGAGGTTTAAATGAAATACAATGGCAGTTCTCAGCTCAGGTCGATTTGCAACAACTGGCAGACCAAGTGCGTTGAGCGCAATAAACGGTGGAGCGCTCCAAAACAGCAAATCACACTCTAGCGCCTGCGGCTCTCCTGCTATAAATACTTTCTCAACTTTGCGTGCTCGCGTTTCCAAAGATGAAATTTTGCAATTGCACCGAATATCAACCCCCGCCTGTACCACTTTAGTCTTTAAGTAATCGACCCAAGCTTGAATACCACAATGTGAGGTTGGGTAATAATAATCCGGTGTTGAAGATGCATCTTTTTGCTGCCTAGCAATAAAGTGAGCTTCAGTTTGGTAACCCAGTTTGGCGTCAAATACCGGCAGATCCTTTAGTACATTTGCGACCTCGGCATCAAAAGCCAAAATGCGCGTAAAGCCGAATAACCCCGCGCCCATTGTGAGCTTTGAAAGGTCAGTGTGACGCCCATATAACTTTTCTAAAATTGGTTTAATAATATGCTGTGTAAACGTCTCACCTAACACGTCTTGACAATAAGGCATGATGTGGTTTTGGCTTGAAGGGCTGGTACTTTGAATTAACTCTGCACACCCTTGTTGATATTCCGCTACACCAAGTTTTTTACTATCTGCAAATGGCGAGTTGAGGTCCCATGAACCACCAAAATAATTACCCGACTTGAGTTTTTTAATCACATTCCAATGCTTGTCTTGCTCACTTGGGGCGCCAAACAAAAGGGTATCTAGCTCTTCGATCCCTGTCGCATTGGGAATATGAGAACCCATGTCATAGTAAGCACCAAGATCATCTTTGACAGAGCGAAATAAACCGCCGACTTCATCACTTTGTTCAATTAGCGTGACTTCTTTAAAATTGCGTTTTAGTAGTAGCGCAGCCATTAAGCCACAGATGCCACCACCCACTACCACTGCTTTATCTTGCATAATTGCCTCTTGAACTTGAAAACTAGATATCTCTATACTGCCCTTTCGACAGTTCAGCCAACCTGATCTGTATCAGATTTAAAAGCGCTAATAGACCATTGAGCACTAAGGATATTCCCTGACAATGTTTGAGACGTACTCAAGGCAATATTCACCTTCTCAAAACCACTAAATAACGGTGTTACGTCCTTTTCAGATGCAAAATAAAGGCCATCAATATCCCGATAACCTTCACATGTAAACCCGGTTGTAAACTCTTTTGTTGCGTTCAATGCGCTGTCATGTGCAGGATGGCTATCGGCATACATTTGAGAAAATACGCGACCTTTTGGTTTGAGAACGCGAAGTACTTGCTGCAAAGCGACCTCTATCTGGGGCTTAGGTACACAATTGAGGGCGCTCCTATCAATCACCAGATCAAAACATTCATCTGGCCAAGGTAAATCTGTAAAGCAACCCACTTTAAGATCGGCTTGCAGATTGCTTTCCGATAGGCGCGCTTGTGCAAAGTCTATCGCACTTTTTGAACAGTCGATTGCTGCGCATGTTACACCTTCAGACGCCATGAAAACCACGTTATTACCAGCACCGCAGCCAAGCTCCAGTACCTTAAGATTGGGGTTTTCACGTTTCATTTGAAAGATCAGGGAAACAATGTCACTGAACGGATAACGGTTTAACTGTTTACCCGCTTGATAGATTGATTCCCAGCTCGCCATTACACCATCTCTAGCAGTGATTGCTGCTCTAGTTTGCCAATTGCGCTTTGCATATCAGTTACACACTTATTTTGAAGGTTGGCAATATCGATTGTATCGTGTTCACAGTCACCATAATTGAGCAGCATGCGCATATCATTGAGCTCTGAAGCTTGACGCTCGCGCTCTTTTGTCACCATGCTCACTGTCGGATACAAACCTCTACTGCCAAGGTTTGGCTCGCCATAAGGACAAGTATTTTCAAATGTTGCGCACTGTTCATGTGCTAAAAATATCTGCTCAAGTTTGTCAATGCTATCTAGCAGAGGATCAATACCCATGGCTTCTTTGTTGTCGAGCGATGTGTGGTATTCATCAAACCCGGTGTGAAATGCCCGACTTACGCAACATACAGGTAGTTGAAAACCAGGGGAATTATATTGCCGCTCATCAGAGCCCTTCAACGGGCTAAAAGGAATATTACTGTGCTTATAGCCAAAGCGATTCAAATGCGGCAGCAACTTATCAAGAATACCTTGCTCATTACGGCTTTGTTTAAAGACGAGCTCGTCTGGCTCTCCTCCCATACAATTGATCACTAACCCGGATACCATATTCTCTTTAAAATGCTCTCCAAGCATATGCAATACCGACAAGCTACCAATTGTTTCAGGGTTTAAAATAAATCGATAGGTATAACGACGATTTGGCCACTGCTTTATTCGATTGTATAAACCCAATAAAACCAGTGGACCGCTTAATTCATTGTTGGCCATTGATGGATGACAAAGATATGAGCTAAGCATTACTTCTTTTTTGGACTGGCCTTCTAGTACCGTTTGAGCGATATCCAAAGTGCCGTCTACAAATTCGCTTTTTACCACCGCTTTATATGTACCTGGGCGCAGCTTATCTCTTGATTCCTGAGAAAGACAGAAGCCCCAGCGTTTTTTATAGTAGCTAGTTACGTACGGAACTGCAGTCGGAAGATCTGGCAAACTATATAAGTGGTTCTGCAATTCATCCAGTTCGATATCTCTATCTACTGGCTCAGAATAATTTAAAACCTCTATGTTCAAACGCTTCATATCAGCGACTTTATTGCCTTCAGGGTCAAGTAAATAAGCATCTTCACAGTGCCACTCTTGCGGAATTTTCCAGTCAAAAACACGTGAGCCTGATTTAAATGAACAAATTTCTAACGGCATATAGCGGCCAAATATATCGTAGCTTTGACGCAAGCCCGGTCCCGTAATAGAACGTAAAATAGGGAACAACTCGTCGTACAGATCGCTATAAAACTCCGCCGTTTCTTGATAACTCACTATTTACTCCTTGCCCAAATCACACTTAGCACGATAGTTATCTCTGTAAAAATCTTTCATTTCAGTGATATAACCTTTCCATAATTCATTTAATTCGCTGTAACTCTCTAGCGTAAACTGATCATCTTCGTAGGTATACAGCAGAGACAACATAGGGCAGTGGTAGTACAGTAATGCACCTTTAATCATATGATGAAGGTGATGCAATGGCGTATTTCTAAAGGAGTAGATATACCTTGCTTGCCTAAGTAAGATATTTGATGCTTGCTTTCGAGTCGTTACTGGTTCATTTGCCAAGCTGAGCATGTGCTCACAGATATCTTCAAATACATCAACACCAAGCAATTTGTCATCATACTGTTCAACGTCAAATTGCGTAAAGTAATCTTGTTTGAGAAACTCAATCTGCTCAAGTTTGTCTCTTGCGGTTGGCAAAGGTAACAGCTCTTCGGCACGCACTTCATGTGCACCAACTAATTTTGCGCCGTTACCAATATTGTAAACATTCCTTCCAGTTGGGTAATGGGCAATCAGCTTTTCTAGCTGGCTGTGGGCCATCATAAACAAGTCATTACTTTCGACCTGCCCACCAAAATTAGCTGGTAAATATTTACCATCCATCCTCAAACAGGCAATCCCTTCTTCGCTTTCATCATCTTGGTTGATGCGATAGATGCTGTCTTTGCTATGGTGTTCACCGGTCAGTAAGTTACCATTATCAATACCAAATAAATAAATATTCTTGAAACCAGTAAACATGGCAAAGGAAAGCGCCGCATTTGCAACCACTGGGTTACAATATGGCATCAAAGGAATACCGACATTTCTTTGAGTCTGACTCAATATTTCCAGTAAGAATGTACCTGCCTCATTGCCTTTTCCAGCAATACCCGACCATTTGTATCTATCTGTGTTATCAGGATAAAGTGTATTGAGGCCGATCAAATTTGTCTTTTTGTATTCCTCGGCAGGAAAGATATCGCCAAATATTTTGTAGTTAGAATAAGGGCGCTCAACCAGTACGTGAAAATCCACTGGAATACCTTTTTTATACAAAGACGCAATTGAAGTACCAGCTGCCATCAAAATGGCACGATCACAATTTTCTTTTATAAAGGCTTCAGCTTCATCTAGCGAGGGACCATTGCCTAAAATAAATACAGGTGTAGATAAATCCAAGCGTTTGTCTTTGGGCTGAACCAACATAGGAATGTTCTTTTCTAACAAATGCACCGTATGAGAGAGCCCAGTGATCGCATCGTTAAAAAACCCATGACCGAATTGAAACTTAAAGTATTGCTGTGACCACTGTTGGATAAGTTCGATAATTTCTGGCAGTGGCGTGTGCTGATAACAAAATGACCTAACCACAGAGAAAGCGCCAATATTGTCGGCCAACACTTCCAAATCTTTGATAAAGTTGTCTTTATTCGCACCAAGCTGGAAAAACAACGAGCCACCTTGCTCATCTACTTTTTTTATAATGTCATACCAATTGGTACAAAATAAGCTGGCAAAGAATACTTCAAAATCAGGTTCAATTAGAAAGCAATAATCAAATGTGGTTTTTTCGAGCAGTAACTCAACATGATAACCTAAGCCAATGCCAAAAATCATAGCAGAGGGAAAGTTTTCAGGTAACTGCGCAAAGTGCGCCCTATCCTTTGCTTTTATCTTACGTAAAGCCTTTGTCATTGCCCCCATATAGCGCACATGAATGCGTGTATCATTCGGATCAGACTGATATGCTGTATAATCAGTCGCGCTGAACATAGGGTGTTGTATGCTGTGCTCAACTTGTTGTGTCACTTGACCAATAGGGTCATCACTGTATATCGGCGCTGAAAGGTTTGCGGGGACAAAATTGCCGTGTCCGGTTGATGTGACATGAAGACAAAAATCTTCACGCACGTTGAATTCTTTAATTGCGTTGGCGATATCCGGGTAATACTCTTCAAAGCCAGTGACATTGCGAGCAAATCTTTCGTTTGCTTCTGTTGCAAATTTTGCTTCCCGAGCCTGATGTTCAATTGAATTTGCTAACTGCTCGTCAATAATTTGAATTTGTTCTTCGAGGGATTTTTGACTCATATTAAACTTGATTGTTGGTTAGATGCTTTTATATGCGTTTATTTTCTTTTTATTGCCTAAATGTCGAGATAGCTGCGTAGTGACATCACCCTTTTGTTGTCGCAGCCTGTCATTTATAGCTGATATATTCGCATAGCAATTTTGTAGGTGCGCGACTTGCTCTTGGGTCAAGTTGATATCATCACTTGTGAATATCTTCTTCAAAGACAAGTCTAAATTAGTTAGTACTTTTTCCGCGCTTTCTAGCTCACCAGCCTGACAGTGAGCTTCCAGTTCTTCTATATGGTCTTCAAGCTTAGCTAGCTCAGCCGACATTTGCATCAGCACCATTTTGGTTTAGCGTCTTTTCTCGTACATCATAAGGTATAGCATCCCAAGCAGACTTGATTTCTTTCAACAAATTAGAAACCTCTTCAATAATTGCTGGGTCGTTTTGCATACTCGCATCCAACAAACGCTCTAGCATGTAAGTATACAGAGCATATAAGTTTTCTGTGACTTCACCACCAACTTCAAAGTCTAGGCAATCTCTCAACGCACCAATAATGGCCGATGATTTAGAAATGTGTTCAGACTTGGCTTCTAAATGTTTTTTCTCAATTGCCACTTTTGCGAGGACCATTTTTTCAATCGCGCCCGCCATGAGCATTTGGATCACTTCATATCTATCAGCACCAGCAACACGCGTTTTAAGTGCCTCACGCTGATAATTTTTGACTCTTGCGTTATACATAACGGCTCCTTACAGTGTTATTTCTTGCTAGTAAATCCTGGCAGGTTTGCAAGCTGCGCACCTAAATAGTTTTGAGTTTGCTGCATTTGCGCTATCAAAACGTCTAGACCAGCATATTGTTTCCTTAACCTGTCTTCCAGAGATTGCATTCTATACTCATGGTTTATGACATCGTCTTCAAGGTCTTTGATCTGACCATTGAGACTGTCTTCCCTCTGTTTTAGCAAACCACCTGAATCTACGTAGTTGCCAAGTAACGATTCGAGTTCTTTGGCAACCCCATTAGGTCCTGCAAACGCTGTGCCAATATCATCGAAATTAGAATCCATTGCGTCATTCAGACTACGTACTAGCGATGACTTTTCAAGGTAGCCTTCTTTATCTACGCCCAAACCAATATCAAATATCGATCCGAATGGTCCCGCGTCTGTTAGCGGTTTAGAGAGCGCTGATATTAATTGATCATCTAAACTACGCATAGATGAGTCACCATTTAATGGCCTACCTATTCTTGTCTGAAAGCCAATCTGACCAATAACTGCATTATAGTTGGTAATGAGTTCATCAATTAATGTATTGACCGACTCTCTGTCATATTCAACACTTAGTTTAGCCGTTTCGTACACAGATGTGGTTGCATCTTGAACGCTTTTTGCTTTTGCCGTGATGGTCATGTCTTGCACGGCGTCTTTAAAGGTATTGGTAGAGCTGGTTACTTCCAAACCATCAACGGTAATTTTTGCATTTTGTGCTTTATCATCATCCGCAATGGTCATCCCACCAGCGGGGTTAGTCGTTGCATCATGGGTTTCTAGCGCATCCATTTCGGACGTATCACTGGTAATTACCAAGTCATTGCCATCCCCAGTAATGCTAGAAGTTAATACCAATTTACTGCCAACCGTCGGATCACCTGTGTTGACGATGTTCGCTGTGAGTCCAAAGTTATTATCGTCAGCATTAATAGCATCTCGCAACTCATTCAGCGTCATGCCCGCTGTGACAGTTAAATCAAAGGAATTGGTGCCTGCTGAAAACGACAAGGTGCCGCCTGATGCACTGACTACGGTGTCACTTGACGCAAACGCGTTGTCCGCGGTTACAGCACGACTACCTTGAGCAAGTTGTGTTACTGCAATATCAAAGTTACCAACTGAAATATCTGACGTTGGTGTAACACTGATGATATCACCGCTTGTAGGCTGCGTAATATTCGCAACCCTTTTATTGAAGTTTGAGATATCTGCCAATTTTTCGACAGTATCGTTAAGTTTGGAGATAGCAGACTTCACTTCGCCAACCGCCGATAACTCGACTTTGAGCGCTTCGTCCTTTATTGCGAACTGTTGCATCTTGGGCCTATTTTCAGCATCAACAGACGCTTTAATAATGCTTTCAAGATCTAACCCTGAGCCTACACCAGCAGATGTAATAAGTGGCATTTTGCTACCTCCAACTAACAATCAAGCTGTTCTATCAAACAGCACACCTTTACCTGATACCTTATCGGCAAATTCATCCAAAGCCTTAGCTACTTCTCGAAACTCTTCAGAAGGAATTTCTCTGATCACCTCATCACTACCTCTGTCAATCACTCTAATGAAAGGGGGATCCCCATTTTCATCAAATTCAAACGACAAATTCGTCGAAGTTACAGGCAAAACATTACTTAGCCGATCGAGATTGGCTTTCACCTCCTCAAACAATTCAGGTTGTAATTTACCCTCTTCTTCCTTTTTTTCTCGAGATTGTTCAAGCTTGTTATTACCTTCAACAGCTCGTAATGTTTCTTGTCCTTCTTCGGGCTTCGCAATATCAGGAGTTGGCACCATGCCGTTCGCTCCAACTCCAGTAGCAGATTGAACGTCTTTCATAATACACCTCCAAGTAACAAGCCTAATATATAGTATACGTCAAGTTTGTATTGAGTCCCAAACTTGACGCAACCATAGCGCCAAAATTAACCAAGTAGAGAGAGTGCGACCTGAGGTCTTTGGTTAGCCTGACTTAGAATTGAACTACTTGCCTGCTGCAGTATCTGCATTTTAGTTAAGCTAGCTGTTTCGGTAGCAAAGTCTGTGTCTTTGATACGTGAACGTGCAGCTGATAAGTTTTCAGATACGTTAGACTGGTTACGAATAGTTGATTGGAATCGGTTTTGAACCGCACCCAATTCTGCCCGCTTTTTATCCACTACAGCAATCAATGCATCCATACCCGCTAATACAGCTTGTGCATTGGCTTGAGAAGATACGCTGATAGAACCTGCTTGGAAGGTGTCACTGAAGGTATATGAGTTTGACGCTCCAGAAATAGAACTTACGCCTGAAGATAGTCCCGATAAGTCATTGCCAGCAATCGCACTTGCGATACCTGCAATACCCGAAAGGGTGAAACCACCGTTTGCAGATACATCATTTGCAGTACTAGACACATTTTTCATACTAAATGCGATTGTTTGAACTGCATCGGCACCAACCTGGAAGCTGGCATCATAACTGCCATCTAGTAGGTTTTGACCACCAAAAGTAGTATCTGCCGCAACCCGGTTAACTTCAGCTGATAGTGAACGGATCTCTTCTTGAACCGCCAATCTATCTTCATCAGTATTTGAACCGTTTGAAGCTTGTTGTGCAAGTGTTCTAATACGTTGGAACATTTGCGTTGTTTCATCTAACGCACCTTCAGCGGTTTGCGCCAATGAAATACCATCGTTTGCATTTCGAATACCTTGATTAAGACCGTTTATCTGGCCTGTTAATCGGTTTGAAATCTGCAAACCTGCTGCGTCATCTTTAGCACTGTTAATACGAGTACCTGATGACAACCTTTGGAATGAAACATCCAAAGCGCTTGACGAGTTGTTTAATTGCCTTTGGGCATTCAAAGAACTCACATTGGTGTTTACGTATAAAGCCATAATAGCCTCCGCTTTATCAATTTTGGTCGCTAGAACGGGATACCCCTACCCTGTTTTAGCGATTGTCAGAGTCCTAAAGTTATAGTTCTCTAACTCCGCTATCGACTGATAAAGCGAAAGCTTTAGCTTTATTTGCAAATATTTTTAAAAATAAATTAATTACCCTTGTAATAAGCTCAATGCAGCTTGTGGTCTCTGATTCGCCTGACCCAATATTGTTTGGCTAGCTTGTTGTAAAATCTGATTTTTAGTAAGCATAGCTGTTTCATGTGCAAAGTCAGCATCTCTAATACGCGATTTTGCAGCGGCTAGGTTTTCAGAGATATTCGATTGGTTACGAATTGTCGATTGGAATCGGTTTTGAACCGCACCTAGCTCTGAACGCTTTTTATCCACAACTGCGATCATGGCATCCATACCAGCCATAACAGCCTGTGCATTCGCTTGTGAAGAAACACTGATAGAGTCTGCTTGATATACATTACTAAAAGTAAATGAGTTAGAAGCGCCTGAAATCGCACTGACACCATCAGATAAGCCAGATAGATCGTTTCCACCTACCGCACTCGCAATACCGGCAATACCTGACATAGTAAATCCGCCATTGGCTGCCATTGAGTTTGCCGTTGCACCAACGTACTGCATGCTAAAGCCAATTGTCTGTACCGCATCGGCACCGACTTGGAAATTAGCTGAGTAAGAGCCGTCGAGTAAGTTTTGACCACCAAACGTCGTATCCGTGGCAACACGGTTTACTTCTGCCGCTAGTTGTCTAATTTCCTCTTGAACTGCTAAACGGTCTTCATCGGTATTTGAACCGTTAGCCGCTTGCTGTGACAAAGTACGAATACGTTGAAACATACTGGTAATTTCGTCCATCGCACCTTCAGCAGTTTGGGCCAGTGAAATCCCGTCGTTTGCATTTCGGTTACCTTGGTTTAGACCCAGTATTTGCGATTGCAAACGGTCTGAGATTTGCAGACCCGCTGCATCATCTGCAGCACTATTGATACGAAGACCTGAAGATAATCTCTTAAAAGATGTATCTAGTTCTACGCCCGACTGCTGCAACTGTCTTTGTGCATTCAGCGAGCTGACGTTAGTATTTACAAATAAAGCCATGGTTCACTCTCTCTATTCAATGCTCTTATTCAAGAGCAATATATGAGTACAAGAAGGCAATCCGAATCGATAAGGTTTTTAACGATGGGGCAATAAACTGCCACTTGTACAACTATTCAAAGTTTGAATAAGTAAAAGCAAGCTACATGCCAACTAAGAGAAGAATTTTTGACGACATTGAAACAAAAACAATAAGCATCTGATTTTATTTGAATTTTTGATTTTTATGTAAAAAAAAGGAGGCCAATGCCTCCTTTTTTAAAAGTTTGAGAGTGAGTGTCAATATTTTATTCTAAATATTGGCACGGAAAGTGCTAACATTAATGTGTTCATTGAATACATGAACTGATTTGGATTATAAGCTCCTCCGCTTTACCATCCAATTCCGGTGTCTGTGTTAATACCCCATCAAGCACAGACACCATTTTCATCCTCCGCTTTACATAGCCTCTACTTTATTAACCTAGAAGACTTAATGCTGCTTGTGGACGTTGGTTCGCCTGACTTAGAATCGTTTGGCTCGCCTGTTGTAGAATCTGCATCTTAGTTAGCGATGCTGTTTCTGTAGCAAAATCAGTATCTTTGATACGAGATTTCGCAGCTGATAGGTTTTCAGCAATGTTCGATTGGTTACGGATTGTAGATTGGAATCGGTTTTGAACCGCACCAAGTTCCGCACGTTTTTTATCAACTACGGCAATCAATGAATCCATACCAGCCAGTACAGCCTGTGCATTTGCCTGTGACGATACACTGATTGAGCCAGCTTGGAACGTATCACTGAAAGTGTAACTATTCGAAGCATTTGAGATAGCACTTACACCACTCGCTAAGCCTGATAAGTCGTTGCCACCGATTGCACTGGCGATACCTGCAATACCTGATAACGTGAAACCACCATTTGCTGAGATATCGTTTGCCGTACCGGCAACATTTTTCATACTAAAACCGATGGTTTGTACTGCATCTGCACCCACTTGGAAGCTTGCTTCATATGTACCATCTAAAAGGTTTTGACCACCGAAGGTCGTATCTTCAGCAACACGGTTAACTTCTGCCGATAGAGAACGAATTTCCTCTTGTATTGCTAAACGGTCTTCATCTGTGTTTGAGCCGTTTGAAGCCTGTTGTGCCAATGTACGAATACGCTGGAACATTGAGGTTACTTCATCCATCGCCCCTTCAGCTGTCTGCGCTAAAGAGATACCGTCATTCGCGTTACGGTTACCTTGGTTTAAACCGTTAATTTGTGAAGTTAGACGGTCTGAAATTTGTAGACCTGCCGCATCATCCGCTGCACTGTTGATACGGAAGCCTGATGATAAACGCTTGAATGAAACGTCTAAGGCATTGCCTGAATTGTTTAACTGTCTTTGAGCATTCAATGAACTTACGTTAGTATTTACATAAAGTGCCATGGTAATTCTCCCACTGTAAACTGAGTACTTACTCTCAAACTTATAACTCTCTTGGCCTTCGAGTTATTTAAACTGTCCGGCTTGGTTAATTAAGTTATCGGACGGCAAAAAGTTTCCTTTAGAATTTTTTTAATTTTTTTTATAAATCACTGTATTTAAAAGACTAAAAATGTAATTTCCAGCCTTCTAGGAATAGAGGGAAAGGACTTTCCGCTTTGACAAATAACCGAGATAAGGCAATGTTTTTATATGTGGGTCAAGGGGTTAACAAGTAAACTTTAATATTTGGCGGGTTTAATAATAAAAAGCCGTCAAATCGATGACGGCTAAATAGTTTATCGAATGTAATCGAGCAAGGACAAATTGGATAACCTGCCGTACGTCGCCTGGGAAGCCTGAAGTTGCGTTTCATGTTTGGTTAATTCAGTAATGGCCTCAGCCATATCCAATTCAATCAAATCTGCACGCGCAATTTTGTTGTTAATATCCAAATCCGTGTTTGCGTCAGTGATCCGCGTAGCGGTATTCATTCTGCCGCCTAACCCCGATTGGATCTGTGAAACCCGATTTTTTGCATTCTCCAACCCTATCATTGAGTCCGCCAATACTTGGCGATAATCTTTGTCGGAAAGGTTGGGGTCTTGCACTGCGGTAATGAGGCTTTCCAAGGTATTTAATACATTGTCTTTCTCGGGCGTGCCCAGTTCGAACGTAATCGTATCGGCAGCCCCCGCAGTCCCGGTAAAACTAAACTCCATACCCGCAACTTTAATATTGTTCTCAGTATAAGTACCGGTCTCAAATACCGTTGCACCTTGCATTAATCGGTAACTTGGGGGAGCAGTTGTGCCATTGAGCTCTAATTGAAATTCATTTCTCGTCGCTGGCGCCGTTGGGTCTGGATTGTAATTGGCTTTGTGGAACAGGTCGAAAGGGCCTTGTTGTGTAACATATACATCTGCACTGACAATACCACCAGAAGGCGTAGCCGTATTGGTTGTGACATTCAGGCGCTGCTCTACACTTTCAAAAACATCATACCCATTATCACTAGACTTAATCTCAACACCTTCGGCCACTTTAATTTTATGCTGCCCCTGATCGCCTCGATAAGCATATCGATTATTGTTGCTGTCAAATTCATAAGTTCGAGTGTTATCTTGATAACCCGAAAAGATATAACGACCATCTTCCGTTTTGGAGTTCATTAACTCTAAAACAGCAGTTTGAATTGACTCCAGCTCTTCAGAGAGTGCCGCCTTATCAGGCGCGGTCAATGAACCATTACCAGCGTTAACGGTAAGCTCAATCGAGCGAGTCAAAGAATCTTTAATGTTATCAAGCACACCTTCTTGCGTGTCAAGACGGCTTTTTAACATCGTTAAGTTCTTAGTGTACTGTTCATTAGTCTGGATCTTGTCGGAGTAGAGTAATGATCTCGCCATTGCAGAAGGATCATCCGATGCAGTTAATACACGTTTTTGTGTATTAACTTGCTTCATCGAATTATTCACTTCTTGCTGACTGTTCAAGATAGAATTCAAGTTACTTTTGAAAATCATGTTATGAGATAAACGCATAATTACCTCGCAGCACTAAGCAGTGTATCAAACACTGTTCTGGCAGCACTTAAAATTTGTGCTGACGCAGAATAAGATTGTTGGAAACGCAATAGATTTGCCGCCTCTTCGTCTAGGTTCACACCAGCTACCGATTCAAACCACGCCTCAGACTGAGCAGCAAGCGCATCATACGCTGCGCCATTTGTTTTAGCTTGGTTGGCGACTACCCCAATATCGGTAACTAGCCCGGCGTAAGCTTCATTAAATGTATTTAAATTGTCCGCAACGGCGGTAGTAACCACATTTTGCCTTACTAATTGTCCAGATTGTAATTGACTTAATACCAATCCATTACGGTTATCATCGAAACCGCCTTGGTTGAATTCAATGGTATAAGTATCACCTGTTGATGGCTCACCATCGATATTGAAGTCAAAACCATACCCCGCAAACACACCACCAGCCGACGCCAAGATATTCTCTCTCGGCGCAGGTGCTGTAAATGTCGTTGTACCGCTTGCATCGGTGATCTGGTATTCATCTGGGTTACCTGTTTTCACCAACGTGATCGTGCCATTTGTCAAAGTTGGAGGACTCGTAGCAGCAAAATTACTACTTGCTGGATCTGTACTTGTCACTGTACCGACAGAAATAGTTGCGTTACTCACATTATTGGCTGAAGACTCAGTTCGAATTGGAGACGCAAGCGCTAGACTCTCTGGTCTATCAGTTGCCAGTGTCATGGTACCAGCCGCCGCTGAGTTCAATTTTATGTCAAACATATCTCCATCATTTGGCGTGGTAACTGCACCGTTCACATCGGTAAAGCTGATTTGCAAGCCAAATAAATCTGTGCCTGCGGGCGCAGATTGAGAATTTAAAGGGTTTACATAAGGAACTGTCGTCGCAGTGCCAATGGTATTGCCTTGCGCATCAATCGCTGCAACAGTAATTTGGCTTGAACCGGCATCATAAGAGACTCTAAAATCCGTTGCAGGGATCTCGTTACCTTTTCCTGGTTCCAATGTCGCAACGAGCTGGGTTGTACCTGTATTGCTTCTGTGAGGATAACCGGCTGTGGTCGGAATTGAAAATATATCTCCGCCTAAGTTGCCATCTAAATCCATACCGAGTTTATTTTGTTGGTTGAAAGCGTCAGCCAAAGATAACGCTATTTGGCCCAGCTGGTTTTGTGCTGGGATCAATATTTCATCACGAAACGCCAGTAACCCGCCAATCTTGCCCTGTAATTTGGTTTGATCTACATCCAGTGCAACTGCTGTACCGTCGGTGACATCAAGTTTCAATTCTTTCTTGCTTGGATCAGGATCGCCATCTAGTGAAAACAAATTAAAACTGCCATTTTCCATCACTACCGACTGACCAGACCCTAAGAAAACCAGCTTCTCGCCATTTGAACCGTCAAGGGTTTCAATATCAACTAACTCTGCCAAATCTTTAATTGCCTGATCACGCTCATTGAGCACTGAGTTTGCATTATCACTATCAGGGTTCGCATTAAGTGCACCTACCTGACCATTCAAATCACTTATTTTTTGAATTAAGTTATTGGCCTCTTGTGAGTAAATTGATAACTGCTCATTTACGATATTATTTTGGTCGAAAACAATACCAGACAGTCGGTCCATTTGATCAATGAGATTTTGTGCATCGGTGAGAAACAATGACCGCGTCACCGTAGACGAAGGTAGGTTCATCGCTTCTTGTAAATTATTGAACAGAGAGTTAATGCTGCTGTTTAAATTATTTGAGTCTTCGCCAAATAGTGTATCAACACGTGTAGACTCAGTTACAAACTGATCATAATAGGACTGACTAGATACATCTCGGTACAACTGCTTTTGCGCAAATTCATTTAGTAAGCGGACGGTTTCACCACGACCCACTTGATTACCAATTAACGTAGCATGTTCAGTACGCTCTCGAATGTACCCAACTGTGTTTAAATTGGCGATGTTTTTACTGGTCGTTTGCAGTAGTTCACTACTTGCTCTTACGCCAGATGTGCCAATATTCATTAAGTTAAAAGACATCTTAGTTTACTCCCTGACGTGCAAATGAGGACACTGCTGATTGAAAATGTGATCCACCCAATACATTTTTTATTTTATTCGCATAATTAGGATCAGTCGCATACCCAGCCTGTTGCAGTGCATCTAGGTACTCGCCGGGTTTAGACGCTTTTTGTAACGCCTCTTCATAGCGAGGATTGGATTGTAGAAAGTCAACGTAGTCGCTAAAGCTATCTTTTAACGAGTCATAAGCGCGAAAATTTGCTTGTTTTTTAACAGGTAAGCCCTGTTCAAATTCGAGTGTCATTTTACTGGCACTGTCTCCTGTCCAGCGGCTATCCGCCTTAATATTGAATAAGTTAAAACTACTATTTCCATCTTGTTTGGAGATAACATGTTTCCCCCAACCAGTTTCCAGCGCCGCTTGTGCCACCATCACAGCTGGGTTTAAGCCTATTTTTTCTGCCGCAGACTTAGCATAACCCCATAGAGTTTTCACAAACTCTTCTGGGCTTTCAAAAGCCTGAGGATCAGCAGGGGTATCTGCCACATCTTTTACTGTGCTTTTTTCTTCTACTACATCTTTATCGGGCTGATTAATTGGAGTTTGACCGCTAGCAATTCGATCGCTTTGCAACTCGGCGCCGGTACGCACAACTGATGAAGGCATATAGCCATTTTTTTCCGGAGACAGCTGCTGCACAATCAAATCTGCTAGACCTAAACTACCTTTATTCGATAATTCCAATGCCATTTGTTGGTCGTGCATATCACGATAGAATTTGACACTGCTAGAGTTGAAGGGGCTATCTTTGTCTTCGAAAGCCTCATTGGCTTTACGCATACTGGTTAACAGCATTTGAGTAAAAATTGACTCAAACTGCTGCGCAGCTTTTTTTAGCGCTTGTTTTGATGCATCACCATCACCCGCGCTTTTTAACGCATCCTGTCTCAATGAGTTCAGGTTGTTTAAATCAAAAAAGCTTTGATTATGTGTTGGATCAGTATTCATAGTTCAAAAACACGTCGCTAAAAAAGAATATTATTAACAATGCAAATTTTGAGCCAAAAAAAAGCCTCATAAAAATGAGGCTAACTTATTGATTATTAATTGATCATCATATGACAACAAGTTGACCATGTATTGCGCCAGCTTCTTTTAGCGCTTCAAGTATCGCCATTAAATCACCTGGAGCTGCACCTACAGCGTTAATAGCACGAACTAAGTCATCTAAGCTGCTACCGGGGTCAAAAACAAATGCTCTTGAATCATCTTGGTCTACATCAACAATACTCTGACGCGTGACAACTGCATCTGCATCAGTAAGAGGCTGTGGTTGCGACACATTGGTCTGTTCTGCAATGGTTACCGTTAACCCACCGTGCGTGATTGCGGCGGGCTGTAACTTAACATCTTTACCAATTACAATTGTGCCAGTTCTCGAATTGACAATGATTTTTGCCGATGTATCTGCCGGTTTAAACTCCAAGTTTTCAAGTGTAGACAGGTAAGCCACTCGTTGCGATGGATCTCGAGGTGCAATCACTCTGACTGAAGCGGCATCTAGCGCACTGGCGCTGTTTGGCCCGACTAATTCGTTGATCGTATCTGCTAAACGCTTTGCCGTGGTAAAGTCAGGACGATTTAAATTGAATGTAATGTGATCACCTTGAGTGAACGGACTTTTGACAGCGCGTTCAACCATGCCACCATTTGGGATTCGACCAACAGTGGGCGTATTGATCACCACTCGGCTCCCATCTAATCCCTCAGCACCTAATCCACCGACAATCATGCTGCCCTGCGCAATGGCATATACATTGCCATCGACACCTTTTAAGAAGGTCTGTAACAACGTCCCCCCTCTTAGACTACCAGCACTGCCAATTGAAGATACTGTCACGTCAATACTCTGACCTGGCTTTACAAAAGGTGGTAAGTCTGCGTGAACCGCTACCGCAGCCACATTTTTGATCTTTGGTTTTAAATTTCCAGGTAAGGTAATACCAAAGCTGTTCAGCATCGCTTTAAAGCTTTGTTCGGTAAAGCGACTTTGCTCCCCCGTTCCTGGCAGGCCCACAACAAGACCGTAGCCAATAAGCTGGTTGCTTCTTACCCCTTCGACAACACTAACATCTTTAATGCGCTCAGCTGCTGCTTCAAGCGATAAGATGAGTGTAAAGAGTACTACTAGAGTTTGCACAATACGCATAATTGACTTCCTTAAAATGGCATCAAGGTGCTCATGAAGAACTTGGTCAACCAACCAGCACTTTGAACTTCTTGTGTTTGCCCTTTACCCGAATATTGGATCCGTGCATTTGCAATGCGGTTGGATTCCACTTCGTTTTCAGCAGAAACATCCTGTGGTCTAACCAAACCTTCAAGACGAATAAATTCCTCTCCAGTATTAAGAGTTAACCATTTTTCGCCTCGGATCACCAAATTACCATTCGGTAAGACTCGCATTACATTCACTGAGATATTACCAAATAAACTGTTTGATTGATTTGCTTGAGCATCGCCCTGATAGGAAGAGTTGGCCCCCATATCTAGTTGGATGGCATCACCACCAATATTAACTGGGGCATTGCCAAGACCAAGAAATGGATCGACGTTGACCTCACTATCTTTATCTAACTTTGAGTTTGCCGCTTTTGAAGCTTGTGTCGACTCTCTGAGCACCACTGTAATGATGTCGCCCACTCTCACCGCTTTTTTATCCGAGTACAGATCATTCGAATATGAATTGAACAGCGATCCTGTTGAAACCACAGGCTCAGCTTCCATGTCAGGATACATAGGCGCGTAGTATGGATCATCTCTAACTACATCACTATTTTCTGTTGACATGCAACCACTTAGGCCTAAGCCTAGCGCAACTACCAATATACATTTACGCATGATCTGCCCTACCTTAATTAAAGTTGTTGATTGATGTAACTCAGCATTTCGTCAACAGACTTGATCACTTTTGAGTTCATTTCATAAACACGCTGGGTCTCTATTAGATTCACCAGCTCTTCGGTAACATTTACGTTAGAAGTTTCAAGCGCCCCTTGCACCATGCTGCCAAGCCCTTCAACCCCCGGGTTACCTTGTACAGGCGCACCACTTACCGCAGTTTCGGTATACAAGTTTTGACCGATTGGTTCCAAACCTGATGGGTTAATGAAGTCACTGATCACAAGCTGACCAATAACGGTATTTTCTGCTTGTCCATTAATGCTGACAGAAACTTCACCATCTTGAGAAATCGTTATCGAGTTTGCGTTATCTGGTACTGTCATTTCCGGTTGCACCGGGAAACCTGCGCCAGAGGTTACCACACGGCCCGTTTCGTCCGTTGTAAACTGACCATTGCGCGAGTAGGCGATTGTGCCATCAGGCATTTGAATTTCAAAAAAGCCAGGACCTTGTATCATCCAATCAAGAGAGTTTTCGGTACTTATCATATTACCTTGTGAAAAGTTCTTTTGGTTGGCAACCACCTTAGAACCAGCACCGAGCATTAAACCTGAAGGAAGTTCGGTATCTTGTGATGAACGCCCACCTGGCTGGTTAATATTTTGATAGAGTAAATCTTCAAAGATTGCTCGGCTCTTTTTATAACCAACGGTACTGGCGTTGGCTAAGTTATTCGAGATAACTGAAATGTCAGTTTGCTGGGCGTCGAGCCCTGTTTTACTTATCCACAATGCAGGATTCATAATCTATACCTCACTCTCTTATACTATGCGCAGGAGCGAAGTGTGTCGCTCGTCGATTTCTTCTGCTGACTTCATTAATTTCATTTGCATTTCAAACTGCCTCTGGTGGTTAATCAAATCCACCATCTCATGAACTGGATTGACGTTGGACATTTCCAAATAGCCACTCATGACTTTTGCTGTAGGTGATACTTCACAAAAGCCGCAATGGCCATCTTCAAGCTGATCTTCTTTGGGTCGAAATAGACCATCATTACCTTTCTCCAACTTTGAGTTGTCTGCGGTAATAATTTTGAGTCTATCTACAGTTTCCAAAAAATTGGCGGGCGCCCCCTGAGGGCGAATCTGAATTGAACCATCATCGCTAAATACCACTTTGTCTATTGGAAGAGGAAGAATGATTGGTCCACCTTCGCCAATTAATTGACGACCATGACTGGTCACCAAAGAACCATCACTTGTAATATTTAACGTGCCCACTTTTGTATAAGCTTCTTCACCGCTAGCATCCATGACGCTTATCCAAGACTTGTCATCAACCGCGATATCCAAATCTCGTCCAGTTTCTGCGACAGCACCACTTAACATATTTGTTCCTGGACGCTCTTGCATGGCGAATACACGTGTCGGCAAGCCTTCACCAAACGCTTGCATAGAGCGAGCTTGAGCAAAGTCTGCTTTAAAACCCGTGGTATTAGCATTTGCTAAGTTGTTCGCTTTTAGCGCTACACCGCGTAAGCTTTGTTTAGCTCCAGACATGGCGACATATAGCATTTTATCCATGAGAACGACCTAAAACTGTTCAATATATAGTGATAAAAGCAATATTAGTGCCAAGGTGAGTGTCAAAAAATAAAAAAGCCGCGAATGCGGCTTTTGAAATGTGATTAGTGTTATCGGATTTGCAATATATTTTGTTGTAGTGTCGAGTTTACTTCCAGTGCCCTTGAGTTTGCTTGGAAGTTTCGCTGCGCACTTATCAAATCAACTAGCTCGTTGGTCAAGTTAACATTCGATTGCTCTAATGCTGAAGAGTTGATTGACCCTAACGTACCTGAGCCCGGCTCACCTGCGATAGGCTCACCTGATGTTAAACTTTTCTTCCAACCTGTATTTCCAGCCTCAGTTAGACCTTGTGAGTTAGAGAATCGTACCATTGCTACCTGACCTAAGAAGGTAGAGTCACCATTACTGTAAGAGGCAACAATCTTACCGTCCGCGCCGATATCAATACCCGCTAATCGGCCAGTAGTCGCGCCGTCTTGGTCAAGCGCCTTAACTTCGAATCGACTCGCAAACTGAGTTGGTAGTTTAGAACTAGTATTAGTTTCATCACGCCAGTTCATCTGGATATCTGACGGGAATGTCGCACCGTTGGTCAACAAGCCAGATAAGTTAGTACCGGTAAGTGTTAATGGATTGAATGTAGTACCGGTGTTTGGCACTGCTGGGTTACCTGTATCTTCAGGAAAACCTTGCGCGTTAAAACCAAATTCGGTGATTGGGGTCCCAGGAGGCGCCGCAATCTGCGTACCGGTGGCATCAAACTGCTGGCCTCCAAGCGTCGCATATACCTGCCACTCATTTGCATTGGTTGTAGGGTCTTCCTTACGGAAAAAGAACTGTAATGTATGAGGTTCACCCAGTGAGTCGTAAATAGTCGTCGACGTCGAGCTGTTATATGACGCGCTCACTGTAGGATCAAACGGTACAGACGGTGCCGTTGCACGTGAATCTAGGTTAAACGAAGAATAAACATTCGTGGTAGCACGAGGAGAACCTGACGCATCCGGAATTTGCAATGCAGAAGATGTACTCAAACTCACCGAAGTCGTATCACCTGTACTAGGATCAACTGGGAAGCCCTGTAAAAAGTTACCATTGGCATCAACGATAAAGTTATCTTTATTGAGTTTAAATGCACCGGCGCGTGTAAATGTATAGTCTTGACCACCTAATTCCTCACTTGTTGCAAAATAACCTTCACCTGTAATCGCAAGGTCAAGTGAGTTTTGGGTAAAGTTTAAAGAACCTTGGTGAAACTGTTGGGCAACCATTGTCGTTGAAACACCATCACCATTTTTAGTTTTACCTGCACTAAATACTGACGAAGCGTAAACTGAAGCGAACTCTGCACGCGACTCTTTAAAACCTGTCGTATTTACGTTTGCAATGTTGTTAGCTGTGGTATCCAAGTCTTTTTGGGCAGCAGCTAGTCCTGTTAAAGCAATATTAAAACTCATACTCTAATACCTCTATAATTAAGGTTAAAATCTTTTGATTACGCTATTTCTGCAACGTCAGTTAATCTAACTGCACCAGCTTTGGTGTTAATTACAATGCCCTGAGAGCCATTAACATTAACACTATCAATATTTCTAAAAGTCGCTGTAGGCAAAGATTCAAACTTACCGTTTGTTTGCCCTTCAGCTTTAATCGTGTATTCACCAGGAGGCACTGGGTCGCCGCTTTGATTCAAGCCATCCCAATCAAAACGTGTCGCACCAACACTCTGTTCCCCTAGCTCTATTTTCCTAACGAGCTCATTTTTATCATTAACAATACTCAAAGTGAGCTTTTCAACGGGCTCTGCAACAATGATGGATCCTCGTGACTGCATGCCTGGACCATGCTCAACAGTGTCGGATTCTAGCAGTGCCTTTTTACCAATTAACGCCGAAGCTTGAAGTGCTGAGTTTGACGTCATTGATGCAGCTAGTGATTCAAACTTGGTATTCAAGTTTGATATTCCCTCAGCCATGGTAAAATTTGTCATCTGAGAGATCATTTGATCATTGTCAGCAGGTTTACTCGGGTCTTGGTAAGACAACTGCTGGGTGAGTAACGCAAAGAAGTCTTCCTGCTTTAGCTCATCATTTTTCTCAGTTGGCACTTTTTTATCTGGCCAACGCAACGAGTCTACTAAAGACGTAGTTGCGGAATTGACATCATTACTCATCAGCTATACTCCCAATTAGCGCTGACCAAGCAACAGAGTTTTACTTAACATCTGTTTTGCTGCGTCTGCTACTTGAACATTCGTTTGGTACGAACGTGAGGCGGAGATCATATTTGTCATCTCTTCCACAACATTCACATTCGGTTTATAGATATAACCATCTTTATCAGCACTAGGGTGGTTTGGATTGTATTCAACCTGTAAAGGCTTATCGCTCTCTACAATTCCTAAAACCTTAACGCCTACCGAAGAACTCATTGTATTTGGGTGCGCTGCGGCCGCTTTGTTTAACTCAGCGGCAAAAACAGGGTGCCTTGCCCGATACACTTTGTCCTGACTAGAACTGATGCTGTTTGCATTGGATATATTACTGGCAGTGGTGTTCAAGCGAACATTTTGTGCACTCATGCCAGAGCCTGCGATATCAAAAACGTTATATAAACTCATAATTAGGCTCCTTGACCACCACCAAGCGCTTTTTTCAAGCTTTTAAATTTACCACCCAAAAAGTTCAAACTAGCTTGGTACTCTAATGCATTCTGTACATACAAGTTTCGTTCCACCTGTATATCCACTGAGTTACCATCACCTGTATCTGTTTGATTTGGATTACGAAATAGTTCATCACTGTTAGTCAATCTTGTCCCACCACTAATGTGTCTTTCGTTGGTTCGGGTCATTTGATTGCCGCTTTGTTGTGCCGTCTTTGCCGCACTAAGTGCTCGGCCAAAATCGATGTCTTTTGCTTTGTAACCGGGAGTATCAGCATTCGCAATATTACTTGCCAAAATCTCGGCACGTTGAGAGCGGATCAACATTGTATGCTGATGCACCCCAAGCGCTTTATCAAAACTAATTGCCATAACCAACTCCAAAAATTTGACTATATGCAGGTTAATGCAAAAGTAGGACCAACTTTAAAACCAATTCAAAACTAACATTTAAAACCTTAATATCAGTAACTTGCAAATAAACCTTTAGTCCAGCACCTTTGTCAATAATATGCTTTTAACTCTTATATAGTTTTGTACAAGCAGGTTTTATTCCGTAAATTGGGGGGAGAATTGATATAGAGATCACGCTCACTTTATTGAATTGCTCAGGATTGAATTATCACTGTAGCGGCTGGAAAGTACATTTGTACCTGCACGTATAAGTTTGCAGCAAAAAGCCGCCAGCAATGGGGGGATGGTTAAAAAAGTACTAATACCGAACAGATGGCTGCCTTTCACCAACCTTTAGGGGCAAGGAGCACCGCAACTAATTTGTACGCAAGGTAATATAAGCCGTTTTAACCGGAGATAACCAATGTACCTCTCTAATCCAAGAAATCGTGCAAAAGGTTACCGACAGCGAACGCAGTAAGGTGTAAAAGGTTAGCGACAATGAACGAAGTGAATTCGCTCTTTTTACGCAAGGTGAAATGAGCTGTTTTAATAGTTGTTAAGGCAATCACCTCTAACACCTAGCTAGTATCGAATACATAGATCCTGAAGCGAGTTCCAATGCTGTTCGTTTAAGGGGCCTTGAGTGGCTGGCTCCTTTTAACTGGAAACTCTTTCTTCTTCATTTTCACTGCCCGAGGGTAATTCGGCCT